>NZ_JBITWL010000005.1:0-283117 GCF_044543825.1 Gordonia sp. NPDC062954
TTGCTACCTGCCATGTCGTCGTCGATTCTTCCTGCCCAAACACTCGGGCAACAGAGTCGCACAACAACTGGACCACTACGAAGGGCCCACCTCACTATGCATAGCATCTGCGACGCAGAACACCCTGGCGCTGCATACGGTTGGCAACCCTCGCGGCCGAGCACCTCGCGGTCGTTGTCCACCTCCAGCTGGTGGCAGCTGTGCTCGAATGGAAGCCTGCGGACAACATCGACAACCCAGATCCAGCCCGTCGCCTCGGCACCCTGCAACCCCTAGACCCCAGCCTAGATCCGCTAACTCGACTCCCCGTGTGGGCTGCTCGCTCGACGTCCGTTGTAATAGAGTTACAAATGAAATGGAGCCCACCTCTAGCGGCGAGCGCGCCCTCTTGTGCGCGATCAGCGCCGGTCAGGCCTGCAACCTACGCCCTCAAAACGAGCGCAATCACCATCCGTCAGCTCTCGACGCCGCAGGATGGGGTGACGATAGGGTGGTGCGCGCCGCCTTTCTAGAGCACACTTTATTGGAACGCGAAGCGGCAGTGAACCTGAGCGGAGCCAGGGTCGACGGCAATCTCGACCTGCAGGGTGAACGCATCTGCCTCAGCATCACAGGCTCGGTGCTAAACGGCGACACAAAATTCGCCGGGGCGACCTTCGCCGGCGGAGATTCAAGGTTCGAGGGTACCGCCTTTGTCGGCAAAGCTTGGTTTGACGAAGTTACCTTCACCGGCGATGCCCGGTTCGACAAGGCGACCTTCATGGGCCATGCCCGGTTCGACGAAGCGACCCTCACTGGCAAAGCCCAGTTTCAGGAGACCACGTTCACCGATGACGCGCGGTTCGACGGAGCGACCTTTACCGGCGATGCCCGATTTCAGCAGGCAACCTTCGGCCGCCGGGCCTCGTTCGAACGGCTAACATGCACCGGCGATACCTTATTTACCCGTGCGAGGTTCACCGACACCGCCTCTTTCGACAGGACGATCTTTATTGGCGACGCCTGGTTTCGGGAGGCTACATTCACCCGCCACGCCAACTTCGGTGAGGTGAATTTCATCCGCCACGCAGACTTCGGCGGCGCGACCTTCACTAGCGACGCCCAATTCGGAGCGGCTATCTTCACCGGCGACGCCCGATTCGGGGCGGCTATATTCACCGGCGACGCAAAGTTCGCCGAGGCAATCGTCACCGGCTCAGCCGAGTTCCGCGGTGCGACGTTCTCTAACAACGCCCAGTTCGAGAACGCTCGGTTTCGACTACTGGACTGGTCGCAGACTCAGTGGTCGTCGCCGACTATCCGATCGACCGGTCTGGCGACTACGAGGGTCCGGCTTGATCGCGCGGTGTTTGACGCACCAGCACGGTTAGACATAACCACGGGGAAGGTGTCGGCGGACTGGTTGAGGGCGACGAGTCGGCTGCATCTCGTAGTTTCCGGCGCAGTAGTCGATCTGCCGGATGCGGAACTGGCACCGGGGTCGTTGATCAGCGAAGCTTTGGCAGACCATCCCTCAACGGAGCCTGAGAACCACAGAACTTGGGTGCGCGTCCCACCGCTCGCAGGCAGCCGCCTAAACGTTCTGTACCCGAGGCCCGCAAGGCGGCAACTGTCCGCTGCACAGTGGGCCGATTACGTCCTCGCCCTGCTACGGCTAGATATCGCGCTGACCGAGGCCTTACCGGCAGGCCAGCGCTCAAGCATAAGATCGTTGCAGCGAGCGCAAGTGACTGGGGTAACCATCTCAGGAATGGACCTAACGAGTTGCACATTCGCTGCGGCCTACGGACTTGATGCTTTGACTATCACCGGCGACAACATTATGTCGAGCAGCCGCGGGGACCGTGAGAAGGACAAACGCCCGCAGCAGACTTGCGGTAGACACTGGTGGCGAACCGACCGCCGTGTAATCAACGATGAGCTCAGACGAGATAGCACCGCCATCAGGGACAGTCGCGAGCGAGAGGGTGAGGACTCAGATCCGCTGTCGGCACGAGAGGTGTCGGCCATCTATCGATCTCTCCGAAAAGCACTCGAAGATGCCAAAGATGAACCGGGGGCTGCCGACTTTTACTACGGCGAGATGGAGATGCGTCGTCAAGCCGCTGGGCTGCTTTCCGTGGAGCGATGGATACTAGCTACTTACCGAGTAGTATCGGGGTACGGGTTACGCGCCTGGCGGGCGGTTGCCAGTCTCGCCGCCATTATCGGTCTCGCCGCTCTTTGCTTTATTCGTGGTGAGAAACCGCCGTTTGGTTGGGAATTGGTCCGCAAGAATGATTCTTCCACTCCCCCATTGATTGATCCCGACAGTCATCTCTGGCCTCTAGCTTTCGCCGCACAGGAAGCAGTCGCGCTCTTTCGACCAGCCGGAGCAGCAGGGGCAACTCTCGTCGGCATCGGCGTGTTCATCGACCTCTCCATCCGAATCTTAGGCCCCATACTTCTCGCTCTGGCGGTACTCGCAATACGCAACCGTACCAAACGCTAGAGTGGTGCCAAGAACTGACGGTCAAGCCCCTGGAAGTGGTGCAACTGAATGGTGATCCTTCGTGGGTGGTCAGGCGGGTAGTTGCATCAGGTCATCGGTGCTCACCTCCGTCGGCGAGCTGGTGGCGGGGTCGGTGGTCAGGGTGAGTCGGCAGCGGCTGAGGACTTCGAGACCGAGGTAGCGGCGGCCTTCGGCCCATTCGTCGGTCTGCTCGGCCAGGACGGCGCCGATGAGGCGAACGATGGCATCCCGGTTCGGGAAGATCCCGACCACGTCGGTGCGGCGTCGGATCTCCCGGTTGAGCCGCTCGGTGGGGTTGTTGGACCAGATCTGCCGCCACACATCGTCGGGGAACGCGATAAACGCCAGCAGGTCCTCGCGGGCATCGCCGAGGTGGTCAGCAACCTCGGGCAGTCTGCCTTCGGTGTAGTCCAAGAGCCGGTCGAACTGGGCATTGACAGCCTCGGCGGTGGGCTGGTCGTAGACGCTATGCAGCATCGCCTTCACGGCCGGCCACATCGACTTGGGGCACGCGGCCATGAGGTTTGCGGCGTAGTGGGTGCGACAGCGCTGCCAGGCGGCCCCGGGCAGGTTCGCCGCGATCGCCTCGATCAGCCCGGCGTGGGCATCGGAGGTCACCAGCCGGACTCCGCCCAGGCCACGGGCCACCAGGTCGGCGAAGAAGGTGTTCCACGAGGCCTTCGTCTCGCTGGTGGCGACTTGCATGCCCAGGACCTCGCGGTGGCCGTCACCGTTGACCCCGGTGGCCAGCAGCACCGAGGCTTTGACGACCTGCTTGTTCTCCCGGACCTTGATCGTCAGCGCATCGGCGGTGACGAACGTGAACGGTCCGGCCTCGTCCAGGCGCCGGTGCCGGAACGCCGCGACCTGCTCATCGAGGTCTTCGGCCATGCGGGAGACCTGGGACTTGGACAGCGAGTCGATGCCGAGAGTTTTGACCAGCTTGTCCATCCGGCGGGTGGAGACCCCGGCCAGGTAGCAGTCCGCCACGACGGTGATCAGCGCGGATTCGGCCCGCTTGCGACGCTCGAGCAGCCACTCGGGAAAGTAGGAGCCCGAGCGGAGCTTGGGGATGGCGACGTCGACGGTGCCGACCCGGGTATCCAGGGGCCGGTGGCGATAACCGTTGCGGTAGTTGGTGCGCTCTGACGAGCGGGCGTTCCACTCGGCGCCGCACACGGCGTCGGCGTCCGCGGACAGCAGGGCGTTGATCATGGTCTGCAGCAGCTCGCGCATCAGATCCGGTGACGCGTCGGTCAGGGCTTGGCTAAGCAGGCCTGCAGGGTCGACAATATGGGGTGCGGTCATCGTGATGACTCCGTTCGAGGATTCGGTAGAAGGTTGACTCGAAGGATCACACGGTGGCCGCTCTACATCCGTACACAACACGGAATCGCAGACGATCTCGGCCACCGAGTTACACCACTCTATGGGGCACTACTGAACTGACAATCTGTATATGCGTCACGTCGTCGATCGTGGCCGTAATAAAATTGCAAGTGCGTGTTGCAGACACAAACGCGCCTGCGCCTAAATAGGTACACCCTCGCCGACAAAGTACATGAAACTACGGTAGCAAACTAACGATTTCGAGCACCGATACAACTCTGAGCCTGGCAATTTAAGGGCGCGACCACTCCGTCCCTTGTCCCGGCTATCCGGCGACAAATATCGGGTACGCCCAGCAGCTCGATCTGCATTGCCCCGAGCTAATGGCTGTATACGGGCCGTTTTAGCAGGCGGGTACCCCCGCCTAACCCGCGTCGTCGACCATTGAAAGTAGCAACCGCAGGAAGGAGGCGCCTCTCGTAAGCCGGCCAAGAATGCGGCTTCGCTCTTATGGCGTCTCGTGCCGAGCCGCGCGGAGTGACAATTATGTGATCTCTTCTGGGAGTGCTGCTCGTTCGAGGGCGGCGTCGGCTCCGAGTTCGTTGATAAAGATGACCACATTGGTCCCGTCAGATCGCGCACTCGGAACGATTAGGGCGTCGAATCCCAGAAACGCTGCGTGCTCACCGATTCGTTGACACTTCGTGAAGTTTGGGTCTTCGATATCGCCTGGCGATAAGCCAAGGGAATCAAAGTCTGCGGCCGTTATCCGAAGGGCTTTCGATGCACTCGCCCGAAGCTTATAGACGAACCGTCGAGCCTTGGGACGCAGCGGCTGCGAGTCGATAGCGTGCTGCCCCTCTGCGACCGCAGTGCCCCGCTCACTCGAAGTGTATATCGCGGCTAGGCCGGGCGGGTTCCATCGTGCCCCTCGTGTATTTGATAGCTCCGGAGGGTTGTCATTAAACATGTGCCGCCACAGCGTCACATTTACCAGTGACTCAGAGCCGAGCTGTTCGATTGCATCGAGAAGGCTGGGATCGTGGATCGCCATCAGTCAGATGTACGCGCCGTCACGGAGCTGATCAATCAGAGCTAGAACGGCGTCGATATCGCCGTCGGCGATCTTCTCGGCTGGGCGCTTTCCAGACAGCAGCTTGTGGGGGCTGTATAGCCATAACCGGGCGTCCTCCGGTTCGTAGAACTCGGCAAGCTGATTGATGAGCCATTCCAACGCGAGAAGCTGGTGCAGCTTGGCGGGTTGGGGATCGACCCGCCCCTGCTGCCATCTCGATACAGTCTGCGGCGTTGTGGCGAGTAGCTCCGCGATTTCTCGTGACCGGACTCCGCCATGGCTCTTGATCGAGTCCAAGCGCTGGGCGATCGCGCCCGTCATTGCTCCTCCTGTGTACTGACTATTTGTGTAGTTCCACTCATGCGGACCTCCGCACTCGCTTGCCGGCCGCGGGAGGGCTGAAACTGTGAGCCGGGTTGTCAGTCAGATCGGCCCCGAAAGTTCCTCGCCAGCTGTCGAGGCGCCGGCGGACTACGGACAGCGCAGGCTCTGCCTCCGAAGCACGAATAGCTTTGTCCGAAGCCGGTCGAAGAAACCCTTCAAGGTACGAACCTGCGCGGAGTGTGTCTGGGGTGTTGGACAGAGATGCAACTTCCTGCGCACGCTGGGTGACAAAGTGTTCCCGGTACCTGCCGGGGGTGTCCTTCCACCCGCGTCGGCAGCAAGACGTGTCAAGGCATGCGTGCGCCGCTTTCATTCCTGGCCGGTTGAGCAGCGTCTGCGCTTTGCTCAGCTCCAAAAAAGCGCCAAGCTGATGTAAGTAGATGCGCGCTTCACCCCCGCCTCCGCCGGACTTCTTCGGCTTGCGCAGCCACCGGGACAAATCTGTTGTCTCGTTCACTGTCACGCCAGATTCGATGCCGCCAAGTGCGCCAAATGCCATCAGGCCTACGCCAACAGCGCCAGTATGCTCACCCACCAGCGGGCGACCAAGCTCGTGCATATGGCGGCATGCAGCCAGGTAACGCTTCAACGCAAGGGGACCCGATGTCGATGTGCCAAACGGGTGAATTCGGAGCCACAGCGCATCGATGGGCAGGGGTCGAAGATGCTCCTGGATCTGCTGCCGCCAATCTGCGTCGTAGAAGTTGTTGCTTCTTGCGATTAACGGATAGTAGATCGGTACGTCCGTTAGGCCATTGCGGTCCAGCGAGGAACGCAACCCGGTAGTAAGGTCCGCGTCGATTTCTAGCCACGGATCATCTGCAGTCGCGAGGAAGTGCGTTGGGGCTAGCACTGCGGAATGGCCCGCCTCGTCAACCATGTCGACGAGCTGAGCGCATAGATCAGCTCCGGCCTGACCGTAAAGATTGTCCGGAACGTGTGGCGCATTCGAACCCCAAGGCAGGTCATGAACACCACCCCGGAGCATTCCTCCCGGCGTTGAAAGGTCGAGGGAACGAGGATCCAGCACCGTCTCCACTCCGCGTTGCCGCGCCTCAACCCACAAGTCCTTGTGCCGCTCGTGACAGGCAGGATCAGCGATCAGACCGGTCCCAGTATTGCGCCCATCGACCAGCATCTGAGCCAGAAAGGAGTGGTCGTTTCGACCCACACGAAGATACGACCCCAGCGGGTCGCTCACTGGGCGCAGCGTTCGGATCATTCCGCCTCCTGATGTATGAACACATACTAGCGCAGATCCATGAACATACAAGTTCACACGCCCTCGGCCAGCTACCGCCAAGCACATCTCCACGACGGGGCGGGGTCTCGCCCGCTCTCATACCAGCGCCTCCTGCAAGGAGATCTATCCCTGACGGCCCAAACCGCTCAACGGACCGGACGGGTGACTCCCGCACCCGAACCATGATGCCTTCGCCCACCGTCGACGACACCCGAATCTGGCGCTCATCGGACATTGCCTACAGCAGCAGGCACGCCTCGCCTGCTTCGCGTCGCCCTGGTGGGGTGTCACGCACTGTTCACACGATCGCTGACGGAAAACCACGCCGCGCCGGGCATTCCCGTCGACACTGACGACATGCCCGAACGAGTCGATTGGACCCGTGAGCGACAAGCAATGCTCGCGTTCGCACTGCGATGGGCACCCCACGGCGGCGACCCCGACGACATCTGGACCACATTCGGCGTCTCAGATCGGACGTACTTCCTGCGCCTACGCACGCTCTGACCCAAGCGCGCCCCACCGCCGTCGACGACAGCACCTGGCAGCGGCTACAGCAACTGAGCACCGACCGCCTCACCACTGACCCCGAAGTCGCCTAACACTCTTCCACTCCACCGGTATTTGAAGCGGTCACCAGGCCCCTCACCCCCTCTCACCCTCCCCCTGGTCAGCTGCTGCGGACGACCCAGTCGCTACAAAGTGCAGGCGTGGCCCCACTCGGCGTCGCTACTCCGCCGTCGTCGCCGTCGGGACGTTTTCACCAGCTTCTGGACCAGTGAGGACGACGCTGGGCCCGACGGTGCGCGAACACAGACGCGAACCGTCTCGGTAAGGAGATGTGACCATGTCACGACCGCTGGAACAGCGTCGGTTATGACGTTCGGCCATGTACTGCCCTGCCCCCCTGATGATTACGATTTCCGATACTAGATATTATGACATTTCTACAGTCGAGAGGCTTGCCTATCGGCAACTCTGGGTCGTTCGGGGGGCGTTGGCCACGGATGACTCAACCCACTCGCCGCGCCGACCCGAGCGAGATCACGACGATCGAGTGCTGCCGGGCAGGCCTTGTGGCCGATGGTCTAGCTGTCGATCTCTGCGTACGTGGTACCAAGCTGCGTTGCCGCCTGGCGGGTAAGGATGATCGTGTAGTGGGCGCCGCTGTTGAGTGCGCCCCAGCCGTCGTCACGTCGGCCTTGGTCGTACGTGTCGATCAGGGCATTTGCGTCATGGGTCAAATGACGGTGGTCGCAGGAGATCTCGTCGTTGACGAACAGTTCGTGTGTGGTGCCAGCGCTATTGCAGACGAGGATTGCGCAGCCAGGGGGTGCGCTGCGCAGTTGGGTAGGACGCTCGCTCCAGGGGCGGACGGTTGCTCTGATGTGGTCGAAAGTCATTGTGTTCTCCTTGCGTGCTGTTGCAGATGGGAGGGGCGGTGGACAGCTTCCCCACCGCACCACCCCTCCCTGTAAATGGTCAGCCGTTCTCGGTGACCGTTGTGTTGGGGTGCCGCGTCGTAGTGGCTTTAGTGACGTAGCGGCCAGTGATGGCGCTGCGATGGCTGGTCCCGGAGCTGCGGTTGCGTCCGGTCTCCGTCACCGTGGTGCGCGGGTGTCGTGCCGCGGTGCCGCGGGTGACGTAGCGGCCAGTAATGGCGCTGCGTGCGTGGCCCTTTGCCATGGTTCCTCCTTGTTGGTGGCCCTCTCCTTGTTGAGCGGGTCATCTACTACTAAGTGACGGCTGGCGGGAAACCCCTGGGCCTGGTGCACGGATAGGTGACAGGGTTAGTCACGCGGCCTGAGGGGCCTCGTGGTTGATGATGGTCTCGAATTCAATGGGGGTCAATCTGCCGAGGCGGTCCTGTCGTCTGCGGCGGTGGTAGGTCCGTTCGATCCAGTGCACGATGGCGGCCCGGAGCTCGTCTCTGGTGGCCCAGGATCGACGGTCGAGGACGTTGTTCTGTAGCAGCGAGAAGAAGCTCTCCATCGCCGCGTTGTCACCACACGCACCGACCCTGCCCATCGACCCGAGCATGCCGTGCCGGGTGATGGCCTTCTGCATCTTCTTCGAACGAAATTGAGACCCTCTATCGCTGTGCAGAACGCAGCCGGCCACGTCCCCTCGCCTGGCGACAGCGCTGTTCAGGGCGGCCACGGCCAGGCGGGACTTCATTCTCGAGTCGATCGAGTACCCGACGATCCGGCCCGAGTAGACGTCCTTGATCGCGCACAGGTACAGCTTGCCCTCGGCCGTCCAGTGCTCGGTGATGTCGGTCAGCCACAGCTCGTTGGGGCCGGGCGCGGTGAAGTCTCTCTTGACGAGATCGTCGTGTACAGGCGGGCCGGCCTTGCGGTGCTTGCCGCGGCCTCTCTTGCTGATGGTGCTGGTCCAGCCGCCGGCGGAGCAGATCCGCCACGCCGTCCGCCGGCACATCTTCTCGCCTGCGGCTTCGGCCTCGTCGGCGAGGTAGCGGTAGCCGAACTCCGGGTCTTCGCGGTGGGCGTCGAACAGGGCGTTGGCCCGGTACGCCTCGGCGAGCTCGGCGTCGGTGATCGGGTTCTTGCGCCACCGGTAGTAGGGCTGGCGAGCGATCTTGAGTACCCGACACGCCACCGTGACGGGGATGCCGTCAGCGGCCAGCTCACTCACGAGCGGGTACCACCTTTTCCCGGCAGATTCGCTTGGGACAGGTACGCCGCCGCCCGGCGTAAGACCTCGTTCTCCTGTTCAAGCAGGCGCACACGCCGCTTGGCCTCGCGCAGCTCACGCGATTCGGCCGACGTGGTGCCGGGCTTGATCCCGGCCTCCACGTCGGCCTTGCGGATCCACTTGTTCAGGGTCATCGGGTGGATACCGAAGTCGGCAGCGATCTGTTCGAGAGTCACACCGTCTTCACGGTTCTGGGCGACGCGGACAACGTCGTCGCGGAACTCCTGGGGATAGGGCTTGGGCACAGCTGGCATCCTTCCAGGCCGCCCGGCAGGGCAAGCCAGATCAGATGTCACCTACTCGTGCACCAGCCCCCCTGAATGTTGTTGTGTGGTGGCTTCGAGTGTCATGGCTGCTGGTTGGACCTGGTGGTGTCAGCATTTCGTCGGGCGGCTTGTTGGGCCACGGCGCGGCCGCGTTGCGCGGGCACACTGCGCCGGGCTGCGCGTGCGGATGCGGTACCGAGTGACGAGTTCTCGATTAGTTGTTGAATCATGTGACGGCGGTCTGCAGGTGTGCTCATGATGAGCGTCTCGCTCTCTTCTTCTGGTAGGTGATCATGTTTTCGATGGCTTTGGCGCCCCCGGCGATTCCCAGGTAGTCAGCAATTTCCTGGTAGGGGTATCCCTGTGCGTGCATGACCAGGGCGCTTCGCGCTCTGGGTGTGGTGATCGATCGAAGGGCGTGGCGGACGGCGTCGCTGGTGATGACTGCGTCTTCTATGCCGTGAAGGGTGCGGGCGACGAGTGCTATTGAGTCGTCGTCGGCGATGATCTCGTTGGTGCGGCGGAGGAGTTCGGCGTCGAAGAGACGCCGGTAGCAGTTAGGGAATCGGAACAGGCACTGCCCGATGAAGTAGGTGCGCAGGCTGGCTCCTTTGGTGGGGTCCCACTTGCCGGCGATGAGCACGTTGTTCTTGAAGTAGCTGAGGGCTTCGATGACTACGTCGTCGGCAAGCTCGACGACTGTGTGTTGATCGCCGGGCCAGTCCACGAGGGTGGGTAGGCCATATCCGGTCCGCCGTTTGACCTTGGAAAAGATAGTTCTTTTGTGTATCCAACTGGTGATCACCGCCAGCCCATAGCGGGCAAGCTCCTCAGCGACCGGATTCCAGTCTCGGTCGGCGAAGCCACTGAGTTGTAAGGCGAGAAGCAGTTCCTCGTCGCCGCCGAGACGCTCGATGAGGTCGCTGGTGGGGCGATCGAACTCAGCATCGGAGAGCCATAATGAGACTTCGCCTGCGTCTGCCGGTTCTAAGTGCATGCCAGCATCGGCTGCGCGGCTGGTGGGCCGGGCTCGATCCATGGCTAGTCTCCGGGCTGCTTGAGGGTGGGCACCCCGAAGCCCTTCGGGGTGTACACCCTCTTAAGTGTCGGCCGACCGGAAATCCCTGAAAGTTTCTTCAATCAATTTTGATGGCCGCCAAAACCCCATCTTACCTGCAGAAACGCGGAGAGTCCGGATCCGCTCGGCCGACAACCGGCCCCGGCGGTACTCGGTGCGCCGGCTATCGACCCACCGGCCAATCGGGAACCCGTCGATGGTGTCGCGTTGACGCGGGTTGCTGGTGCCATACGCGGCGACGTAGCGGTGCAGGTGCGCGACTCCGGCATCGAATCGAGCCTCACTCATCCGACCCCTCGTGCCTCGCCAGGAGAAGGGTACCCATTCTGGGAGGTCCCGGCGGCGGCAGAGCCGGCGCCAACGATTGACGCGCACCCGACAACCAGCGCCGAACCGGCGACCACGAGATGAATGCGGAGGCTGCGGGAATGCAGCATTGGAGTGAGAGCTTTGGTCGAAAGGAGACCTGGACCCTCGTGCGGTCCGTCGAGACGGTCGTCGTCGAGAAGCCCTCTTATACAGACCCTCCTTTCTCTCGATCACGGCGGTCCGCTTGTGAATGTCATATCACTATGCAAAGATAACATACATGACAGACTTATCGGCCGCTCCGGCCCTCCTGCGGGCTATTCGCGCCTCGCTTGATCTGACGCAAGCCGAGCTGGCTGCGCGGATCGGGGTTTCGTTCGCCACGGTCAACAGGTGGGAGGGCGGAGCCAACAAGCCGCAGCGGGCCCAACTGGCGAGGATCACTGCGCTGGCCGAAGAGGCCGGCGTCGACGTCGGTGATGCCCCAGTCACGGGCGGCGCGGTTGTGGCCCGGCGTCGCGGCCGCCAGGCCAAGCCGGCGACGCCGACCACCAAGCCGATGGAGCAGATGCTGTGGGACGCGGCCTGCTCGATTCGTGGCGAGAAGGATGCGCCGAAGTTCAAGGACTACCTGCTCCCGCTGTTGTTCTTGAAGCGCCTATCGGATGTCTTCGACGACGAAATCGACCGCCTCGCCGAGGAGTACGGCGATCGCGAGGTCGCCGTTGAGATCGCCGACAACGACCATGTTCTCCTCCGCTTCTATCTCCCACCCGAGTCTCGGTGGGCAGTCATAAGTGGTCGCACCCAGTACGACTGGCCGAACGACGAGCGCGGTCGTACGACCCGCCCCCGCGACATCGGAGAGCACCTGACCAAGGCGGTACGTGCGGTCGTCCGCTTCAACCCGACGCTGGCAGGCGTTATCGACGTCGTCGACTTCGCGGCCGAGCGCAACAGCGAGCGAGACATCAACCCCGCCAAGCTCAACGGTGTAGTTGAGACCTTCTCGGATCCGCGCTACCGACTCGGCCTCGCTGATGTGCAGCCCGACTTCCTCGGTCGTGCCTACGAGTACCTCCTCCGCAAGTTCGCCGAGGGCTCCGGCCAGAGCGCCGGCGAGTTCTTCACGCCGACCGAGGTCGGCTTCCTCATGGCCCGGATCTTGCGCCCGAAGCCCGGCCAGACCTGCCACGACTACGCCTGCGGATCGGCCGGGCTCCTCATCAAGCTCCAGCTTGTTGCCAGCGAGCTTGATCCGACCGCGAAGGTGCCGCTGAAACTATACGGGCAGGAACTCCAGGCCGAGAGCTATGCGGTCGCACGGATGAACGCGATCATCCACGACATGGACGTCGACCTCCGGCGGGGCGACACCATGATCAACCCGAAGTTCCGTACGCCCTCCGGCTCACTCGACCAGTTCGACCTCGTCGTCGCTAATCCGATGTGGAACCAGCCCTTTGGCGCCAGCATCTTCGAGGACGACCCCTACGACCGCTTCATCAAGAACGGAGGAGCGACTTCGGGCAAGGGTGACTGGGCTTGGCTTCAGCACACGCTCTCGGTCCTCAAGGACGGCGGCCGTGCCGCCGTGGTTCTCGACACCGGCGCTGTCACTCGCGGCTCCGGCTCGAAGAACGAGGACAAGGAACGCAACATTCGCAAGTGGTTCGTCGACCGGGACCTGATTGAGGGCGTCATCCTCATGCCCGACAACCTCTTCTACAACACCACCGCCGCAGGCGTAATCGTGGTGCTCAACAAGCGCAAGCCCGAGTCCAAGAAGGGCAAGATCACGCTCGTCAACGCCAGCAAGCGCTTCACCAAGGGCAGGCCCAAGAATCACCTCGCTGACGAGGCCGTTGCCAATCTCGCGAGGCTCTTCAACGCGAGCGAGCCTGTCGATGGCGAGGTCGCGGTCATCGAGATCTCGCAGGTTGCAGAGGCGGACTACAACCTCAGTCCGAGCAGGTGGGTAGTTCCGGTTGGGTCTGACGACACGGGCGATGTGGGGGTTCTGCTGAGCGAGTTGGAGAAGTGCCTCGCCGAGGAGGCGGGCCATGAGGCGCAACTCCAACGGGCATTTGCAAGCCTAAGGAAACTCGCATGAGCACTCAGACGATCCAACTGGACAAGCTGTGCGATCTCGTGAGTGTTCAGGTCAAGCCTGCCGACATGCGCGATGCGCCGTACCTGGGTCTCGAACATCTGGAGTCTGGGCGCCTCCTCCCCGCTGGGTTTGGTGGTGCTGACGAGGTGGGGAGTCAGAAGGCGGTCTTCGAGCCCGGAGACGTGCTCTACGGGAAGCTGCGGCCGTATCTCGACAAGGCAGTCCTGGCAGACCGCCACGGCATCGCCACAACCGAGTTGCTGGTACTGCGCCCAAAGCCTGAGGTCAGGCCAGAGTATCTGGTCTGTGTCGTTCACTCGCCTGCGTTCATCGACTTCGCCATTCAGGGTGTGACGGGTGCACAGCACCCGCGAACATCGTGGGCGCATATCCGCAACTTCGAGGTCCTTGATTGGGATGCCCACCAGCAGGAGTCGATCGCCGGACTCCTGTGGAGCCTGTACCGCCTACGGATGGCGACAGCAGCGGCAATCGAGTCGGCTTCGGGCTTGAAGCACTCATCGATGCGGCCGTTGTTCTCGCGGGGGCTGAGAGGGGACGAGCAGAAGGAAACCGAGATCGGCCCGGTCCCGTCGAGTTGGAGGGTCGGCGCGCTCCGAGACCTCGCTGAGTTTCAGAGAGGGTTCGACATCACGAAGAGCACGCAAGTCGTGACCGGAACTGTCCCCGTGGTTTCGTCTGGAGGAGTCAGGAGTTACCACGACACGGCCGCGGTTGAAGGCCCCGGCGTGGTCCTTGGAAGGAAGGGTTCGATCGGCAGCACCTATTACGTCGCGTCCGACTTCTGGCCGCACGACACGACACTCTGGTGCCGAGACTTCCACGGCAATCTGCCAAAGTTTGTCTTCTATCGGGTGCAAATCCTCGACTTGAAGCGCCTTGACTCTGGTGCGGCAAACCCCGCGCTGAACCGCAACTTCCTGCATGCCGAGACCATCAGCTGGCCGGGAGTCGACGAGCAGAAGGAGATCGTCGACGTTCTCGATGCTCTCGATCGCAAGATCGACCTGCTGTGTCGCAAGCGCGAGGTGCTGGACCAGCTCTTCAAGTCACTGTTGCACAAGCTGATGACGGGCGAGGTATCCGTTGACGACCTCGACCTGAGTGCGCTGCCGAAGCTCGAGGGGAGCGCTGCATGACTCAGATCAAGATCTCAGAGGCCAAGTCGGTGCAGTTCCCGATGGTGAAGCATGCTTCGGCGGTCGGATGGGAGCAGCTCACGCCAGAAGAGGCCGAGGGAATGCGGCGCGGCCGGGCGAACATGCTGTTTCCCGAGGTGATCGAGGACAAGCTGCGAGGGTTCAACGCGTGGCTGACCGAGGATCAGGCACGTGCCATCGTCGAGAGTATCGAGGCGCTCCCGGCGACGATCGAGGGCAACCGGGAGGTGCTCCGATGGTTGCGTGGCGAGCGCCAGTGGAACGACGAGAACGAGCAGCGACAGCGCCCCGTTCAGGTCGTCGACTATGCCGTCCCGGACCAGAACGCGCTGCAAGTCACCTGGGAGTGGAAGATCGAGCCGCCGGCACGCGCCAAGGGCAACCGCGCCGATGTCATGTTCGTCGTCAACGGCATCCCGGTGACCATCGTCGAACACAAGAACCCGAAGGATCGTGACGCCCTGACTAAGGCAGTCACCCAGCTCCGTCGCTACGAGAAGGAGACGCCCGAGCTCGTCACCCAGGCGCAACTGCACAACGAGACGCACCTCATCGACTACTGGTATGGCGTCACCTGGAACGTCAATCGCCGCATGCTCTTCAAGTGGAAGCACACGAGTGACGAGTTCTACCGCGACGCGGTTCAGGCGTTCTTCGAGCCGCGTGAATTCCTGCGAACGCTTCGCGAGTGGGTGCTCTTCTACGTTGAGGACGGCGAGACCCGGAAGTCTGTCCTCCGCGAGCACCAGCGCGGGGCTGTAGACGCCGTAGTCGAGCGCTGCGCCGACTCAACGAAAAACCGTGGGCTGATCTGGCACACCCAGGGCTCGGGCAAGACGTTCACCTTGCTTACTGCCGCCCAGCTGATCCTGAGCCAGAAGGACCGCTTCAAGAAGGCGACCGTCATCCTTGTCGTCGACCGCACTGAGCTAGAGGGCCAGCTCAAGGAGTGGGTCGACAGACTCCTTGGTGAGATGCAGGCCAACGACATCCCCGTCCGGCGGGCCAACAGCAGGGACGACCTGCAGAACATCTTTGACTCAGACTTTCGCGGACTCGTGGTCTCGATGATCCACAAGTTCGAGACGATCCGGAAGGACAGCTCTGACCGGGACAACATCTTCGTCTTCATCGACGAGGCTCACCGATCGGTCGCTGCCGACCTCGGGTCCTACCTGATGGCGGCCGTGCCGAACTCCACCATCATCGGCTTCACCGGAACTCCGGTCGGGGGCACGCAAGGCGGCGGGTCGGGATCGTTCCAGATCTTCGGCGCCCAGGACGAGAAGGGCTACCTGCACAAGTACTCGATCATCGAGTCCATCGACGACGAGACGACGTTGCCGATCAAGTACCTGCTTGCTCCGTCGACGATGTCCATGGAGCCTGAGGACCTCGACGAACAGTTCTACGCCCTCGCCAATGACGAGGACATCACTGACGTTGAGGAGCTCAACAAGATACTCCAGCGGGCTGTTGGCCTGCGTACCTTCCTTGGTGCAGACAGCCGTGTGAAGCAGGTGGCCGAGTTCGTCGCCAACCACTTCAAGGAGAACATCGACCCGTTGGGCTACAAGGCGTTTCTCGTTGCCGTCGACCGGGAAACATGCGCCAAGTATAAGCGCGCGCTAGACGAGCTGCTGCCGGTTGAATGGTCCGAGGTCGTCTACAGCAAGAACGCTAACGACGTCGTCGAGCGGCCGGATGTCCACGATCTCCAGCTCTCGGATGACCGGGAGAAGGAGGTGCGCCGCCAGTTCAAAAAGGCTGACCAGCAGCCAAAAATCCTGATTGTCACCGACAAACTGCTGACCGGATATGACGCGCCGGTGCTGTCCGCGATGTACCTCGACAAGCCGATGCGCGACCACGTGCTGCTCCAGGCGCTCGCCCGCGTGAACCGCCCCTACGTCGACAGCGAGGGAGTCCAGAAGAAAGTCGGCCTGGTGGTGGACTTCGTCGGCATCCTCAAAGAGTTACATAAGGCGTTGCGCTTCGACTCAGCCGACGTCGAGGGCGCGCTGGAAGACCTCGACGTGCTGCTGGCCGATCTGCTCGACAAGATCGACGCGGCATCGACCGAGTACCTCCAGGTCGAAAGCGGTCAGGGAGCCGACGAGCAGTTGGAGAGCCTCGTTTACGGCAAGTTCCTGACCGAGGACGCTCGCAAGGAGTTCTTCGACGCCTACCGCGACATCGAGTCTCTGTGGGAGATCCTCTCGCCGTCAGCAGAGTTGCGCGACCACATCACGACATACAAGCGGCTCTCCGTGCTGTACGCCGCTGTTCGAAATGCATACTCCGACGTGGGTAGCTTTACCGCCGACCTGGAGCACAAGACCAAACGGTTGATCGAGGAGAGCGCGACCCAGGAAGGTCTCGGCCGATTCAGCAAAGTTGCCACCTTCGACGTCGAGACACTGGAAGCCATCGGCAAGGACGACGGACCGCCGGAGGAAAAGGTCTACAACCTCCTGCGCGGCCTGCGGCAGGAGATCGAGGAAAATCCCGCCGCTGCTGTCGTGCTCCAGAGCATCAAGGAGAAGGCGGATCGCGTCATCGAAAACCTCGAAGAGCGGAAGGTCAACGGGCTCGCCGCCCTCGACGAACTGAAGGCAATTGCCGAGGAGAAGGACCGGCTGCGTGAGTTCGCAAAGAAGGCCGGGCTGTCGGATCGTGCCTTCGGCATCTATGCGGCACTCAGCAAGGAGCCCGCGCTGGAGGGCTCGAAGGTAGACATCCAGTGGATCGCGTCGACCATCGAGGTCGCCGTCGATCAGTTCCCGCACTGGAAGCAGAATCTGGACGAGCGTCGCCGCCTCCGCAGCGGCCTCTACAAGCCCCTGCTGGACAACAAGGTTCCCGCGAAAGCATGCAACGAGATCATCGAGAACGTCATGAACGTGCTGGAGAAGGTCTGATGGCGCGGCCCAAGATGATCCTGACTGCGGATCAGATGCTCACCCGCAGGGCGATGGCCTGGGCGACCAAGATCCGCGTGAATCCCACCCGCATCGTGATCGCTGAGCTGGAAACGAAGTGGGGTTCCTGTGCACCTGACGGCGTTGTCACCCTGGCCGGCGATCTCGTCGACATGCCCGAGGAGTTCCAGGACTACGTCGTGGTCCACGAACTGCTCCACCTGCGCTACCGCTCCCACGGCAAGGCGTTCACCGCCATGATGACCGCCCTCGTCCCCGACTGGCGAGAGCTCGAGATGTCAAGCCCCGTGAGGGAAGTGCGCAAGTGAGCGAGGCGGGCAACGTCGAGGGGCGTTGGGACGGGCATCTGATTAAGGTGCTCGAGGTGCTAGATGGGGGCGACGCGTTCCTGGGCCGCACTTCAAACGGTGGCACTGCCAGATTCTCGCTGGGATAACTGGCCGACCTTCGGAGGGGCTCCGTTGTCTTCGTGAGTGACGACAGATGGGAGGTAGTACCTAAGAATGCTTGGCCGGATGATTCTGTCGAGCTCACCTGACACCGCTTGTCGGTCTCGTTCAACACCATGCCTGGCGGGGACAAGATGGATGTCGATGAGCGGTGACACCACTGGCGGCTGGGGTCGACCAGGAAGTCCAACGGGCCGCAGCACGGTCTTGACGCGTAGGTTTTTTCCTACGTAAGGTGGGGGCATGGCTATCAACACCGTGAAGACCGTGACCGTGTTCGTCTCCGACCAGGACCGTGCCCGCGACTTCTACGTCGACGCGCTCGGGCTCGAGGTGAGGACCGACCAGACGTTCGGCGAGAACCGCTGGCTCGAGGTCGGTGCCCCGAGCGGCACCACACTGGTGCTGCACAAGCCGTTTCCCGGGATGAGCGCCGGCGGCGGGCAGGGCATTCTGTTCGGCAGCTCGGACCTCGACGCCGACGTCGCACGCCTGCAGGAGGCCGGCGTGGTCGTCGACGGACCGAACGAGATGCCGTGGGCCCGGCAGGCCACCTTCTCGGACCCGGACGGCAACGGCTACATCCTGCAGGGCTGAGGTCGTCCAGCTTGCCACGCCGTCTCAAGAGCGGTCCGCTGGACGAGGTGTTCGGCGCGCTCGCCAATCCCACTCGTCGCGACATCCTTGACGCGCTCCTCGGCGGTGAGCACACCGCCGGGGAACTTGCCGGGAAGTTCGACATGGCTCGTCCCAGCGTCTCCGAACACCTCCGCGCGTTGCGCGAGTCCGGACTCGTGGAGGAGCGCCAGGAAGGCCGGCACCGCTTCTACCGCGTCACGGGAGAGCCGATGGCCGAGCTGATCGACTGGCTCACACCCTACGAGCGCTTCTGGCGCTACCGGATGACCGCCCTGGGCGGTGTGCTCGACGAAATGGACGACGATGACCACGCATGAAGACCTGACCCGGATCGAGGTCGACCAGTACTTCCCGCACCCGCCCTCGAAGCTCTGGCGGGCCCTGACGACGCCGGAGTTGATGGCGCAGTGGCTGATGCCCAACGACTTCGAACCCGTCGTGGGTCACCGGTTCACCTTCTGGGCACGCCCGGTCGCGCAGACCGGGTTCTCCGGTCGGATCGTGTGTGAGGTGCTTGACTTGCTGCCCCAGAAGATGCTCCGGATCAGCTGGGCTGACGCCGAGCAGCCCGACTCGATGGCCACCACCGTCACCTGGATGCTGCAGCCCGAAGGGAAGGGCACCCGCCTGTTCCTGGAGCACGCCGGCTTCGACCTCGACGACCCCACGCAGCAGCTCGCCCGGAAGTTCATGAACGGTGGGTGGCGCAGCCACGTCCTGCGTCGCCTCAGCGAACTGCTCCAGCACCTGCACTGATCCGCCCCCGATTCACCCGGCCCCAACCAACCACGGCTGACGCATGTCAGCGAACGGCCACGAACAAGGAAGGCCCACTATGGCACGCACGATCGCGGAGAAGCTCCAGATTAAGCCCGGCACCGAGCTGCTGCTCGGGCAGTCCTCACCAGAGCAGCGAGGGCTGCTCGACCCCCTCCCCGAGGACGTCACCGTCGTCGATGGGGTCGACCGCGACACCGGCGGCGTCGCGGTGATGTTCGCCCACAGCCGCGACGAGCTCGACTCGCTCTTGAATGACGTGTTGCCCAAGCTCACGGCCCCGAAGGCCGTGTGGATCGGCTACCCCAAGGGCAACAAGGCCGACATCAACCGCGACAGCATCTGGAAGCGCGCCGAGGAGTCCGGCTGGACGCTCAACGGCAACATCTCGCTCTCGGATACCTGGTCGTCGGTCCGTCTCAAGCCCATGAACTGATCGAGGGCTCGACATGACGACCGGACGGACGGAACCGACGCCGAGCGCAGACGTGGCGATCCAGGCACGAGGGCTGCGTATCGAGTACCCCAAGCGCACCGTGTTCGAGGAGTTGAACCTGAGCGCGCCCGCGGGGAGGATTACGGCGGTCCTGGGACGAAACGGCGCGGGGAAGACCACCCTGGTGCGTGCCCTCGCGACCCTCCAGCCCTACCGGGGCGGGTCGCTGCGCGTGTTCGGGCACGAGGTGCAGGACGAAGCCCAGACGGTCCGGGGAATCGTCGGACTGGCCGGGCAGCACGCCGCCGTGGTGGCCGAGCTGACCGGCGTCGAGAACCTCCGTATGGTCGCCCGCCTCTACGGGCTCTCGCTGAAGGAGGCCGGCGCGGCCGCGGCGGCGGTGATCGACGAGTTCGCGCTGGGCGAGTTCGTCGACCGGCGCGTCTCCACCTACTCGGGCGGACAGCGACGCCGCCTCGACCTGGCAGCGACGTTCGTGAACAGGCCGTCACTGCTGCTGCTCGACGAGCCGACCACCGGGCTGGACCCCCACAGCCGCAACAGCCTCTGGGAGTCCATCCGGACCTTGCCCGCAGAAGGCACGTCGGTGCTGCTGACCACCCAGTACCTGGAGGAAGCGCAGGCCCTCGCCGACGAAGTCGTCATCATCGACGCCGGCCGCGTCGTCCAGGCCGGAACGCCCCACCAACTGCGCCGCACGATGGCCACCACCAGGCTGCGCCTCGTTACCCACGAACCGCTGTCCGACGACGACTCCGCCGCGCTGGCCGCGCGACTCAGCGGCGAGGTGAGCGAACTGCGGGACAACGAACTGACGGTGACCGGCCAGTTCGACCTCGACACCGCACATCGTGCAGTGACCGAGCAAGGGATCCCGACGGACATCACCGAGTTCTCCGTGTCCCCGCCGACACTCGACGACGTCTTTCTCTCCATGACCGGAAGCGAGGCACGCCCATGACCGCCACCATCCCCACGACATCGGCCACCCGGCCCATCTCAGCCGGCCCTGCGGCGACCAGCGCCACGATCGCGTCGAAGACTCTAAAGGTGTTCCTCCGCGACCCGCAGGTCGTGTTCCCCACCCTGCTGCAGGGCGTTCTCTTCCTGCTCGTGTTCCGCTACGTCTTTGCCGGGGCGATCGACTCCGCTCCGCTGGCATACGTCGACTACATGACGCCCGGCATCATCACCACGACGCTGCTGTTCGGCTCGTCCCAGGCAGCGGTCACCGTCGCCAAGGAACGCTCCGCCGGGTTCACCGACCGCGTGCTGTCACTGCCGGTGGCCCGCGTCGGGATCACACTGGGACGGCTCGCCGCGCAGTCGACGATCGTGGTCGCCGCAGCACTCACAACGCTCCTCGCGGCCTTCATCACCGGCTTCAGACCCCACGCAGGCGTACGCGAACTCGTCTTGGCGTTGGCGATGCTGGTGCTCTACTCGGTCGCGTTCGCCGCGCTGTTCCTCGCACTCGGGTCAGCGGCCTCCAGCCCGGAGGCTGCCCAAGGGCTGGCGTTCATCGCGATTCCGCTCACCTTCATCTCCAGCGCCATCGTCCCCACCGCGTCGATGCCCAGCTGGCTGGCAGCCGTGGCCGACTTCCAACCGCTCACCCCCATGATCGACGCACTGCGCGGCCTCACCCAGTCCAACCTGATCGGCGTCGACCAAACCTCCCTGATAGCCGCCCTCGCCTGGTCGGCCGGGATCCTGCTGGTCTCGGTGATCATGGCAGTCCGTCTCGCGCCGCGGACCAAGGCGCTCAACTAACCGCAACCCCCTGCGGACACCGACGTCATGGCGCGTGAAGCACGAACGTCCCGTGTCGACCTCTACGCAGCAATTCGACGCGATGCCAAGGAGGGCCTGTCGAAACGGGCACTGCAACGCAAGCACGGGGTCGGGTACCGCACAGTAGCGGCAGCCTTGGCCTCGGCATGGCCCAAGGAGCCCAAGCCGCCACCGAAGAGAGGGTCGCGGCTCGACCCCTACCGGCCAGTGATCGACGTCTGGCTCCGCGATGACCTGGACGCGCCGAGGAAGCAGCGACACACCGCGAAGCGCATCTTCGACCGGCTGCTCGACGAGCACGACGCCATTGGAGTGGTGTCGTACGGGATGGTGCGCGACTACGTCGCGACCCGTCGCCGCGAGATCCGCATCGAAACCGGGCGGGAGCCCGTCACCACGTTCATCCCGCAGACCCACCTGCCCGGCCGCGAGGGCGAGGTTGACTTCGGCGAGGTCGTCGTACGGCTGCGCGGAGAGCTGGTGACCTGCACGCTGTTCAGCCTGCGACTGTCCTACTCTGGGAAGGCCGTCCACAGGATCAGCGCCTCAGCCGGGCAAGAGGCGTTCTTCGAAGGCCACGTCCACGCCTTCCGTGTCCTGGGCGGGGTACCGACCGGGAAGATCCGTTACGACAACCTGAAGGCCGCCGTCGCGTCCGTGATCGGGTTCTCCCGTCAGCGGGTCGAGGCGGATCGGTGGACCGCGTTCCGCTCCCTCTACGGGATCGAGGCGTTCTACTGCCAGCCAGGGATCACCGGCGCGCACGAGAAGGGCGGCGTCGAGGGCGACATCGGCTGGTTTCGCCGCAACCACCTCGTCCCCATCCCAGAGGCCGACTCCATCGAGCAGCTCAACGCCATGGTCGACGCCTGGGACCGCAGCGACGAGCAACGCAGGATCGCCTCACGCGCGCACACCATCGGCGAGCACTTCGCAGCCGAGCAACCACTCCTCGCTGCGCTCCCGACCGAGCCGTTCGAGACCGGCCGATGGTTCACCCCGCGGGTCGACAGGTTCGCTCAGGTGAGCGTCCGGATGAACAAGTACTCCGTGCCCGCCCGCTACGTCGGTCGCCAAATCAGGGTCCTGCTGCATGCCAGCGAGCTGGTCGTCTACGACGGCCACAAGGTGGTGGCGCGCCACGAGCGGCTGATGACCAAGGGCGGTGTCCAGCTCGACCTGGACCACTACCTCGAGGTCCTCCTCCGCAAACCCGGAGCGCTCCCCGGAGCCACTGCCCTCGAGCAAGCCCGGAAGACCGGCCGGTTCACCCCAATACATGACGAGTGGTGGGCCGCGGCCTGCAAGACCCATGGCGATGCCGAGGGCACCCGCGCCCTGATCGAGGTCCTGCTCCTGCACCGACACCTCGCGCACGAGCATGTCGTCGCCGGGCTAGCCGCCGCCCTGCGAGCCGGTGGGCACACCGCCGACGTCGTCGCACTCGAAGCGCGCAAGGCCGAAGACAAAACCCACGACAACAGCGGCGCGCCCGACTCCGCGGTCTCCCCTCGAAGCGACCCCACCGTGATCGCGTCGCTCACCGAACGGCGACTACGCAAGCCCTTGCCCGTCGATATCCGCCCGCTGCCGACCGTCGACCAGTACGACCAGCTGCTACGACGCCGATCTCGCGCCCAGGAATGAAGGAGCCCCATGACCCGCCGCCGAGGCATGACTGAAGAAGCCGCCGATGCTTCCATCGACCAGGCGTGCCGCATGCTGCGGCTGCCGACCATCCGCCAAGGCTTTGCCGACGGCGCAGACCGGGCGGCAGCCGAGCAGATGTCCTACCGCGGGTTCCTCGCAGAGCTCCTCCTTGCCGAGTGCGACGACCGGGCTCGCCGCCGCTCCGAGCGACGGATCAAGGCCGCGAAGTTCCCCCGAGAGAAGTCCCTGCGGGCCTTTGAGTTCGACGCCAACCCCAACATCGACCCCGCCACCATCCACACCCTCGCCAAGTGCGACTGGGTCAAGAAGGGCCAACCCCTGTGCCTCATCGGCGACTCCGGCACCGGCAAGTCCCACCTGCTCATCGCACTCGGCACCGAGGCCGCCATGGCCGGCTATCGGGTCAAGTACACCCTCGCCACGAAGCTCGCCAACGAGCTCGTCGAGGCCGCCGACGAGAAGACCCTGTCGAAAACAATCGCCCGCTACGGACGCGTCGACCTGCTATGCGTCGACGAGCTCGGCTACATGCAGCTCGACCGACGAGGTGCCGAACTGCTGTTCCAGGTCCTCACCGAACGCGAGGAGAAGGCATCTGTCGCGATCGCGTCCAACGAGTCCTTCTCCGGGTGGACCAAGACGTTCACCGACCCGCGGCTCTGCGCCGCCATCGTCGACCGCCTCACCTTCGGCGGCACCATCATCGAAACCGGCACCGACTCCTACCGACTCGCCCACACCAACCGGCGACTCGCCCAGCAGTAACACGGGTCGCGAAGTGGTGTCGAACGAAGCCGACACTCCTACCCCATTCGGTGCCCAAGTGGTGTCGAGCGAGACCGACAAACGGTGTCAGGCGAAACCGTCATGGCCACTGTGCCGCAATGCCGAGCGAGCATGAGCCTGGCTCGGCCAGCCGTGGTGGTGCCTACGATAATCTCTTCGAGTCCGGGATCGCGCACCTGCACCGCTACACCGCCGTCCACGGCACAAGCTCGCCGGCCCGCGATGCGACGATCGACGGCTTCGCGATCGGTTGGTGGGTCGTCAACCGCCGTGCCGAGTGCCGGCGGGGTCGGTTGTCGGCCGAGCGGATCCGCCGCCTCGAAACCGAGTTTCCCGGCTGGGTGTGGAATGTGCGTGACGCGATGTTCGACGTCGGCGTGACCCATCTGCGCAGGTATGCCGCCGTCCACGGCACGAGCAACGCCGGAGAAGGAGATGTGATCGACGGTTTCGAGATCGGTACCTGGGTCGCGTCCCGTCGCGCCGACTACCGCAAAGGCCGACTGTCGGCCGAGCGGATCGCGCGTCTGGAGTCCGAGTTCCCGGACTGGCGGTGGCTGCCTCAGGACGAGGCCTTCGCGGCCGCGTTCGAGACCGGTCTGTCTCACCTCCGCCGCTACGTTTCCGCCCACGGGACCAGCCAGATCCCTCAGCGGGATGTGATCGATGGGTTCCCGATCGGTATCTGGGTTGCCACCCGTCGCGCCGACTACCGCAAAGGCCGATTGTCGGCGGAGCGGATCCGCCGCATCGAGACCGAGTTCTCGGACTGGCGGTGGACGGTACGACCCGCCGCCACGAACAGGCGGTGACGCCATGCCCAGCGAGCACAACACGGTCCCGGCCGCTGACCGCCGACGTGCGGACGATCGGCGGTTCGGCACCGGGATCGCGCACCTGCACCGCTACGTCGCCGTGCATGGTTCGAGCTCGCCGGCCCGCCACGCGACAATCGACGGATTCAAGATTGGCGCCTGGGTCGACAGTCGCCGCACCGACTACCGGCTAGGCCGGTTGTCCGCGAAGCGGATCGTGCGCCTCGAGGACGAGTTCCCGGGTTGGCGGTGGACTGTGCTTGATGCCGCCTTCGCGACCGGGATCGAACATCTGCGGTGCTACGTCGCCGCACACGGCACCAGTAATGCCCGTCAGCACGACGTGATCGAGGGTTTCGCGATTGGCCAGTGGGTCGCCAATCGCCGCACCGACTACCGCAAAGGACGGTTGTCGGCCGAGCGAATTGCACTGTTCACGAACGAGTTTCCGGATTGGCAATGGAACCCGCAGGACGCGGCATCAGCGGCCGCTTTCGAGACCGGTGTCGCACATCTGCACACCTATCGCGCGGCGCACGGCACCAGCTCGCCGGCCCGCCTCGAGGTTATCGACGGCTTCAAGATCGGCCAGTGGGTCGCCAACCGTCGGGCCGACTACCGTAAAGGCCGGTTGCCGGCCGAGCGGATCCGCCGCATCGAAACCGAGTTCCCCGACTGGCGATGGACCATCCGCACCCGCACTTGATCAGACAGCGCCAAGGCAACGGATTCAAAATCCGTCCAGTGTCAGTTCGAGTACGGCCGGGGGCACTGAAGCAAACGTGGGACGGGATTGTCCGGTTTCGTAACGTTGTCCGAGTGGGTTGCTATAGCTAGGTGACATTGCATCGGCCATTGCGCGCCGGTCGCCGTTTTCGTGAAAGGCTCTCCCGCTCAATGGCTATGCCACAGCTCTCCCCTGCCGTCTCCTCGACAGAGTCGCCGGCCACCCCTTCACCTCGCAGGATTCGCCCTCGGGTCCTGGTCGGTAGCTGCGCCGCTGTCCTGGCCCTGACGTTGGGGGCGTGCGGGACGACCGAGACGATCACCGAGCGGGTCGCTGACACCTCGACCTTGCCGGCGACCTCGACCTCGGACGCCCCGACGTCGGAGGTGTCGTTGCCCACGGCGACACCGGTGGTCACTGTGTCGGCGGCACCGGCCGCGAACAAGGCGCTGGCGACACTGGACACCCTCGCGGTGAAGGGACGCGCACCCAAGACCGGATATGACCGTGCGCTCTTCGGGCAAGCCTGGACCGACGACGTGAACGTCGACAGCGGCCACAACGGGTGCGACACCCGCAACGACATCCTGCGCCGCGACCTCACCAACATCGTGCTCAAGCCCGGCTCGAACGGCTGCGCCGTCCAGTCCGGGACACTCGCCGACCCCTACACCGGTCGGACCATCACCTTCACCCGTGGTCAGCAAACCTCCTCGGCGGTGCAGATCGACCACGTCGTCGCTTTGTCGGATGCGTGGCAGAAGGGCGCACAACAGCTCTCCCCCGCTCAACGGGCCGACTTCGCCAACGATCCGCGCAACCTGCAAGCCACCGACGGTCCCACCAACCAGCAGAAGGGCGACGGTGACGCCGCGACCTGGCTGCCGCCGAACCGTTCCTACCGCTGCACCTACGTCGCCCGTCAGGTCGAGGTCAAAGCCGCCTACAAGCTGTGGGTGACCCAGGCCGAACGGGACGCCATCACCCGCGTCCTGACCAGTTGCGGCGCCGCGGTCCCGGCACCGACGACCCGCCAGGTTCCCAACACCCGTACCTCGACGGCGACGCCGATCCCTGAGCCGAGTTACACCCCTCCGACGACGACTTACACCCCGCCGCCGGCGGCTGGGGCGCCGTCGTCGGTCTACTACGCCAACTGCTCGGCAGTCCGCGCCGCGGGCGCGGCCCCGATCTACGCCGGCCAACCCGGTTACAGCAGCAAGCTCGACCGCGACGGCGACGGCGTCGCCTGCGAGTAGCGCTGACCGTCAGCGTCACTCGAGAGGAATACCGCGAGTTGGTCCGCCGTTGAGTGGTGTGACGGTGGCGGGCTCATTGCCCCGGGCCTCACCCCTTTTCGCCGCTGCGTGCGGCCACTCGCCGAGAGGCGCACTGACCGGCACCGTCCATCTACACACTGAGGCCGTCGACCCACTCGGGTCGGCGGCCTCAGTCGTCAACCAGCACTACCGTCTCTGCGGTGATGCGGACGCGTTCGATCACGGCCTGAGGATAGACACCGACCGGTGGGTGAGCGAGGACAGTGGAGCGTATGGCTTCGATGGCGCCGATGCTCGCGACCCCAGGTCGGGCTCCGTCAGGTTCGGGCTGGTCGTGGGAGATGAAATATGACGGTCAACGGTGCACAGCCCGGGTTGCCGGCGGTGAGGTGTTGCTGTTGAGCCGCAACCTGAGCCCGATCACCTCGACGTATCCCGAGATCACAGCTGCTCTGCGCACGGCGAGCGGTGGCCGCGACGTCGTGGTCGACGGTGAGATCGTGGCCCTCGACGCTACGGGGCGACCGTCGTTCTCGCTTCTGCAACGTCGGATGCACACCCCACGGCCGGGCCGCCGGCTCCTCACCGACGTCCCGGTCGCGTTCTATCTGTTCGACGTCCTGGAGCTCGACGGCACAGACGACGTTGCACCGCTGCCCTACCTCGAACGCCGGGAACTGCTCGACTCCGCGATGACGAGCACCGGGGCGGTGCAGGTCACCCCGTATTGGCCTGACAGCTCGGCTGAACCGATGCTGGAGCTCGCGAAGCAATTCCGCTTGGAGGGCGTGGTCGCCAAAAGGCGGGCGTCGAAGTACCTGCGCGGCCAACGGTCGCCGTCGTGGGTGAAGGTCCCGCTGCGGCTGAGCGCGGAAGTGATCGTGTGCGGGTGGACCGGCGGCCCGACTGCGGTGCGGTCGCTGCTGGTGGGCGGGTATCGGCCGTCAGGTGAGTTGGTCTACCTCGGAGAGGTGGGGACCGGATTCACCAAGCAACAGCGCCGCGAGATCGCCGACCTGCTCGCCGCGGTGGCCCACCCTGGCCATCCGTTCACCGCAGAACACTCCCCTACGAGGATCAGCAACGTGCGATGGGTGAAGCCGGTCCTAGTCGGCACCATCGAGTACCGCGAGATCACCCGCCGCCTCCGACATTCCTCATGGAAGGGCTTCCGCACCGACAAAACCCCAGACGAAGTGATCTGGCCCGAACCCGACGATAGGTCCTGACCTCGACTGTCCCCGGACGGCACGCAACCACACCGGATTCTGGGGCAACCGACCCGACCGGGGAAGGCGGCAGCGCAGCGCAGCGCAGTCAGCTTGTGTCTTCTACGAGTTGCTCGACCTGGCCGCCAACCTCGGAGGCGTACGCCTGGGCTTCGGCCGCTTCATCGTCGGTATAGACCCGAACGTCGGCCGGCCGGCCGGGTGGCCGCACGATCAACGTCAGCTCACCCATCGTGACGCGACCCCGTTTGGGCGCGACCCGATTAGTGGGGCCGACCCCGTCGGTATTCTCGGTCATTGCTCGGTGGCATCCTCTCGCGGTCGCAGGGCCTCGGGCGGTACCCACATCGTGATGGTCGCGGACGAGACGTGGTTGGCGCTCTCGACCGGCATCTGACATATACCGCGCCACAACCCATTTGAGAGCTGCAACCAAGCCAAGAGGGACGCGGGCATGGTCGGCTCGATGCGCGCGCCGGATGCGCGTACTCGCAACGACACTCCCCCACCGGCCGCAAATGAGCGCCCGCACGACGGGTCCGCGATCGCCATGTCGATCAGCACGGGCCGCGGTGGGTCGAACACGCGGAGTGTCCGGGTGTCGGGCCAGTGATCGAACATGTTGACAGTCTAGCCGCGCTAGTCGAATGGGTGTTCGATGGTGGTGTAGTCTGTTCGCGTGGGCGGGGGTGTGCCCGGATCGGGAAGTCCGGGGCCGCACGCACCCCCGCCACTTCAGCCCCTTGTCCCACCTGACGACGTGACGACGTGACGACGTGACGACGTGACGACGTGACGACGTGACGACGTGACGACGTCAGGTTTTTGCGGCGCACATGAGTCTGTGGCCACCACCCAGCCCGAATCCTTGTCCCCTAAACGGCTGCACCCCGCCCCACCGGTGCGGTGGGGCGGGGTGCAGCCTGGGTGTGGAGTGTCTAGCGGACGTAGTTCAGGGTGAATTGCCATCCGCCGGAGGTCTTGGTGCACGGGGAGACCGAGAGGTTGGGGCTGGGGTACGGCGCAAGCTTGCCCTGCGCCCGTAGCGCTGCTCGTCGAGACGTTCTACGGGTAAGGAGCATCCAGATGGATGAGCGGCCGCGGTTGCATGTGACCCAACGCGCCATCCTCACCGAAGACGCCAACGGTGTGTGGACAGGTCGGTACGGCGGCGAAGACTGGTCTGTCACCGCCGAGTCGAAAGAAGGCGCGCTCGAACGTCTGCGGGTAGTCGGGGTAGCTGTGACCGGTTCCTTCGCCAGTGCCGAGCTTCTTGGCAGCTTCCAGCAGCTTGGCCAGGTACGCCTGGTAGTCGATGGCCTGTTGGCGGCGCTCTTCGATGATGGCGTCGAGCAGCTCGCTCATCTTGTCGTAGTACTTCGGGTTCATGGCATGCTCGTCGATGATCACTTTGCGCATGTTGTTGGTGATCGTCTCTGCGACCGCTTCGGGGTCCTTCTTGATCCCGGCTGGCAGCTTACCGATCGCGCCCGCACCAAGCTTGACGATCAGATCGACCAGGCCGGTGTTCTCGAACTCGGACACGACTTCGCTGGCGTCGGCACGGATGTAGGTGTCGAGCAGGTAGCGCATCCCGGCTTCGTACTGCTTGAAGTCGATGTCTTCGCCCGCGCCGAGCTTCACCTCGGCACGTACATCGATGTAGTGCGCAATCTCTTTCTTGATGGCCGCAGCCTCGGCTTCGCTGTAGCCGGCGTCGGTCATCTCGTTGGCAAGGTTGCTGTAGGCACGCGATACCGCCGACACCGCTTTGTACAGTTCGACGCGCTTCGGCTCATTTGCCTTGAGTTGCTCGGCATTGCCCTGATCCTTGGCACAGAAGTACTGCTGATACTGCAGCGTGCCCTTCGGCGGTGCGACGGGCTCGACGAGTGCGCGGATACGTTCGAGTGCGTCGTCGAGGTCCTCGCGCGACTTCTCGATGCGATCACTCAAGAGGCCGTCGATGTCCTTCTTCTCGTAGCCGTCGAGAGCGCCCGAGGTGTAGTCGGTGATCGCGTCTTCGAGTGAGTTGAACAGGTCTTGGTAGTCGACGATGTAGCCGTAGTCCTTGTCTTCGCCGTCGAGTCGGTTGACGCGGCAGATCGCTTGGAACAGCCCATGATCGCGCATCTTCTTGTCTATGTAGAGGTAGGTAGCACTCGGTGCGTCGAAGCCAGTCAGGAGCTTGTCGACCACGATCAGCAGTCGCATCTGCCCGGGGCTTTTGACGAACTGCTCTTTGACTTCTTTCTCGAACTGCTCGACCTTGCTCATCGCGGCGTCTTCGGACTCTCCGAAGTAGTCGGCCAGCATGCGCCGGTAGATATCGTACTGGCGCAGTTTCTCCGTCTTGCCTTCGCCGGAGTCTTCTTTGGAGATGTCGCTGGCGTTCGGGGTGTAGCTGGTGACGATCGCGCACTTGCCCTTGAGGTCTGTGGCGTTGAACAGCTCATAGAACTTGCAGGCTTGGTAGATCGACGAGCCGACCAGCATGGCATTGCCGCGCTTGTCCATCAGTCGGGGCTTCGTCTCCATGTCCATCAGGATGTCGTCGACGATCTGCCGGGCTCGCGGCTCGCTCGACACGACCTTCTGCATCGTGCCCCAACGCTTCTTCAGCTCGGCCTTCGACAGACCGGTCATGCCCTTGGTCTTGGCTTCGAACCACTTGTCGACCTTCTCGGGCGAGGTGAGGTCCTGATCGATGTTGCGAGCCTCGTAGCGCAGGTCGAGCACCACGCCATCCTCGACGGCTTCGTCGAACTTGTAGGTGTGGATGAACGAGCCGAAGGTCTCGATGCTGGTGGCCTTGTCCGCCTTCAAGAGTGGTGTGCCTGTGAAGCCGATGAACATGGCTCCGGGGAGCAGTTCTTTCATGGCGGTGTGCATCTTGCCCGACTGTGTGCGGTGCGCCTCGTCGACAAAAACGAAAATGTTACCCTTGGCCTTGAAGTCCTTCGGGATCGTGGCGTTGAGCTCTTTGATGAAGTCCGCGGTCGCATCATTGTCGTCAGCGTCGGTGTCTGCGCCACGGAACTTATGCACTAGCGAGCAGATCAGCCACTCTTCGGATGCGTTGAGGGTGCTAATCAGGTCTGAGCCACTTTTTGTGCGGTAAATCTGCTCGTTGACACCGTTGAACACGCCCTCGATCTGGTCGTCCAACTCGGTGCGGTCGGTGATCAGCAGAACCCTCGCATCGTCCTGATGTTCCCGAATCCACTTGGCCAGCCACACCATCGTCAAACTCTTGCCTGAGCCCTGCGTGTGCCAGATGATGCCGCCCTCACGCTTGGCGATCCGCCCTTGAGCGGCTTTCACGCCGAAGTACTGGTTGTGACGCGGGCCTTTCTTGACGCCCGCGTCGAAGACGATGAAGTCATGGATCAGCTCAAGGAAGCGCTCCTTGCTGCACAGTTGCAGCAGCGCGCGGTCGAGCGGGTCCTCGATATCTGACGGCTCTTTCCATTCCAGCCAGTACTTCTCAGGGGTGTCGATCACGCCGTAGCGCAGTCCTTCGACATCGTTGCCGGCAAGCACAAACTGAACCGTCGAGAAGAACGAGCGGATGAACTGCTTGTCCTGGTTGCCAATCGTCTGCCGAATGCCTTCGGAGACTGCGACTTTCGACCGCTTGAGCTCAAGCGTACCTAGCGCGAGACCGTTCACATAGAACACGATGTCAGGGCGCTTGGTGTGCTCCCCGGCGATCGTGACCTCCTCGGCCACCGCGAAGTGATTGGCCTCGGGCGTGGCCCAGTCGACGAGCCAGACAGTCTCGAAGTTCTCACCGGCACCCGGCTGCACCTTCACGCCGTAGCGGAGCAGGCTATAGACATCCTTGTTGGCTTCGTACAGATCGTGGCCAGCACCCACGGCTGCAGCCTTGTCGAGCTTGTCGAGAGCCCGATTGATCAGATTGCCGTCGTACCCCCGTGCGTTGAGATTCTGAACTAGTAACTGCCGCTCGATATTCGAGTTTCCCGCCCGACCTTCCCAGTTGCCAAGATATTCGTAGCCAAGCTGCTCGCGGAACAGCTGGACGACGCGATCCTGGGCTTTGCGTTCAACCTGTCCGACATCGCTCATGACGTAGCCTCCACCGGCAGGCGGGTGCGGCCGGTCAGAAGTTGCTGCATCATGCCGGTCTTGATTGCACGAGCTTTTTGAAGCCTGCTTTCAAGACTGCCCAGTTCGGCATCCAGATCAGAGTATGCCTTACCGATTCGACGTTGCTCCTCGATCGGCGGAAGGCTGACCTGAATACCCTTAAGAATTGCAGTGTTTAGCGATGGCATCGTCTGGCCGACTGCAACTGTCTTCACCGCCCTGATAAAACGATTGGAGTGAAATTGCGCACTCATAAATACTGGATCCGCGATGGTTCGATCAAACCGTACTCGAAGAAGACGGCCAGAAAAAAGCCATCCAACTTCGTTCGACGAAACTAAAGCATTGCGATCAATTGACCCAACACGACTAAAGACAATGTCACCTTCGGCCAGGGCATATGCCTTCAGGCGGTTTCGATCGCTATCTGACACCATCGGCGCACCCCTGCCTTGGATGTCGCGACTACCAAGATGCTCTACCGTAATTATCGGTGTCCCGTGAGCGACGTAATCTCTTTCATGTAGCGAACTCCCGAAAGGCCCGGTCTTTACGCTTGCAACTTGTCCAACTGTCGCGGTTCTCCACCGCCGTGTGCATCCGGGCAGCCGGGTGCGGCCGGTTAGGAGCTGCTGCATCATCCCCTGCTTGATCGCCTGCTTCTTGGCGATGAGGCGTTCGAGGGTGGCGATCAGATCGTCGGCATTCGACATTGCTTGAATTACGGCGCGCTGCGTCCCCTCATCGGGAACCCATACGGGGAGACGCTGAAGGAGTTGCGTGTTGAGCACACCAGTGCCGCTTCCCGCAGAAGACACCAGGTTGCGAATCTCTGCACTCCGGGCCTGAAGCGCGAAAAGCAGAAACTCGGGAAGAACACCAGACTTAGGCACTAGGGCCTTCACATCCTGGTTAAAACTGACACGACGCTGCGCCAGTCCGATGCGCGTCTCTCTGTGAAGCGCCATCCCGCGAACTAGTACGAGTGTCGCACCTACAGGAGCCAACTTGCTCCCAGCGCGAAGCCCAGCCTCGGTAAGATATTGATCTGATCCAACGATGCGCGAACCCTTTAGGGTTGCTGCACTGATCCACGGGATCGCGCCGTTCCAATACGCGGGATTTGAGCGATTCGGCGTGCCGCCCGAAGACCAGGTCGTAATAGAAGCTAGGGGGAAGTTTTCGGACGCGCTCATCTGACCCCCATTGCGGCGAGATGGTTGGCGACCTTGGCTTCGAGCTTCTCCAGCTCGGTGTCGAGGTCGTTCACCGTCTCGGCATATCGTTCACCGAGCTGCTGGATGCGTGCTACGAGGTCGAGCGTGAGTGCCTCGACTTCGCCCGCGATGCCATGCACGGCAGTTGCGTGCCATTTGCCATCGAGCACCAGCGTCTTGATCTCATCCTCAGTCAGATCGCCATACTTCTTGAGGGTCGCGAGATCAAGTGCAGCCTGGGCGTCCTTCGCGGCTTTCTTGATGGCGGTCTCGGTGTTGTACAGCTTGGTGGCGTGCTGAAGAGCCTGAATCTCATCGGGGTCGCCGCTCCGTTTGATGGTCTTGAGCCGCGCAGCGACAAGCGCTTTGGTGATCTTGTCATCGTCCATCGCATCGGCAAGCAGGCCGTCCTCGACGGCGTGTTCTTCGACGTACTCCTCGACGGCGCGCGTCGCCTCCTCGGCCGCAACCGTGAGCGCGTCGACCTTGGCCCTCTCGTCCGTGAAATATCGCGCGACGATGAGTGCAGGCGGGATGAGGTCCATCTTGTACTTCTGAGCGTTCTTGCCAGAGCCGATGGTGAGGTCAGGTTCCTCGGTGAGTTTGCGCTCTTTGTCATTGATCGTCAGTCGAGGCTTGGCGGCGTTGAGCCAGCCGTCGGCCATGATGAGGTAGACGTCGTCGTGCATCGTGTCGTGCCAGTAGGTCATAAGCTGCTCGTATGCGTCGTACTCGTCGAGCAGCGGGACTGGTTTGAAGCGCTCCAGCAGGTCGTCCCCGATCGTGGCGATGAGATCGTTGGGCTTGGTGTCAGCGTCGATCGCAGCTAGGGCGTCTCTGTGTGCGTCGAACCAATCCGTTGAGATCGATCGTGCTTCATCGGCGAGCTTCTGAAACTCAGGCGAGTCGAGGATTGACTGTTGCACTTTGCCGACATCCAAGGTCAGGTCGCTATAGCCGGGACGGTTCGCCTTGAAGAGCTGCGCGCGTAGCTGCGGAAACGCCTGCCAATAGTCGTCGAGCAGGTCGAGGTCGCGATCCGGGATGCCACCGTGGAAGTGTGCGTGCAGATCCTGAAGATCCTCAGGCTCGGATGAGTCGATGTAGCGAGGAATGTTGAGGTTAAAGTCATTCTTCGGGTCGGCGATCTCGCTCATCGGCACCATGCGCGAGTACCGATCGATCTCCCGCTGGTTGTTGAAGGTGTCGACGATCTTGTGGATGTCCTGACTCCGGAGGCGGTTCTTGTTGCCGTCCTTGATGAAGCCCTTGGACGCGTCGATCATGAACACACCGCTACGTCCGACCGCGTTCTCCTTGTCGAGGACGACGATGCAGGCGGGAATGCCCGTGCCATAGAACAGGTTGGCGGGCAGACCGATGATGCCTTTGACGAACCCATGCTGCAGGAGGCGCTTACGGATGCCGGCTTCCGTGTTGCCTCGAAACAGCACGCCGTGCGGCAGGATGATCGCGCCCTTGCCGGCGCTCTTGAGTGATGTCAGCGCGTGCAACAGGAAGGCGTAGTCGCCATTCTTCTCAGGCGGTCGGCCGTACTCGAAGCGGCTGTAGTCGTTCTCGAGGCCGTTGTTCCAGGACTTGACCGAGAACGGCGGGTTCATGACTACGAAGTCGAAGGTCTTGAGGTGACTCCCCGCCGCCGTCTGCGGGCTCGTGATGGTGTCGCCCTTGTAGATCTCGGCGATCTCGTTGCCGTGCAGAATCATGTTCATCCTGGAGAGTGCCCAGGTGGCGTTGTCCTTCTCCTGGCCGTAGACCGACATGCCGCGTGGTGCCTCGGCTGCCGCCTTGAGCAGCAGCGAGCCAGAACCACAGGCCGGGTCGTAGACAGTCTGATCCTGGCGGGTCTGCGTGCCGATGCCGACGACCTTGGCGAGGATGCGCGAGACCTCGGCCGGGGTGTAAAACTGGCCCTTGCTCTTGCCGGACTCCGTGGCGAAGTGACGCATGAGGTACTCGTAAGCGTCGCCGAGCAGGTCATCGCCCTCGGCGCGGGAGCCGCGGAAATCGAGGTCATTGAAGATCGTGACCAGCTTGGAGAGACGGTCCACCATCTCCTTGCCCTTGCCGAGCTTCTCCTCGTCGTTGAAGTCGGCCAGGTCGATGACGTTGCGCAGTTCGTTGGCGTCGGCAAGCTTGGCGATGATCTTGTTGAACTTGTCGCCGATCTCCTTGTCGTTCTTCGCGCCCAACATGTCGTCGAACGACCCACCGTCGGGTACGTCGATCAGGCTGGCTGAATCAGCCTTCGCCTTGTCGGAGACGTACTTCACGAACAGCAGCGTGAGGATGTAGTCCTTGTACTGCGAGGCATCCATGCCGCCTCGAAGCTGGTCGCAACTTGCCCACAGGGATGAGTAGAGGTCCGACTTCTTGAGTGCCACAGCTGGTCTACCTTTGTTTTCTCCAGGCATACTCTGATGCCATTTTACCACCAGTTCGAACAAATGTGCGAAGAATCACGCGGCTTGGCACCAGTCTTGTGAGATCCATGTGAAACTCCAAGAGATATTTTTAAGGTGCGAACGAGTCTTGTCGAGATGCTTAAACAGGACACTCCAGACTGGGTTGACATGCTCGGAAATCAGTCCGATTCAGAGAGTGGCCTCTGTGGGGCGCACATCACCTTTAAGCTCTCGAACGTCTGTTTACTAGCAGCTATCAACTGAGGAGCCATTACTACGTGCCCGCGCGCCGTCCCATCCTCCGAGTGATCATCAATTAGAATCACGTCGTTATCGAACGCAATCAATCCGTCACCAACTAGCTTCAGAATCTCGGCATCCCGCTTTTGAATCGCGTTTACATCACCGAAGTATATCTGCAGGTTACCGCCACACGACAACTGCCTCCTTACGGGTTCGAGTGTTGAACGAGCCCGCTCCCAGATGTCACGCTCACACAGAAAGATCCTCTCCACTTGGACACCTCGCTTCGCCGCCTCCAGGTTGAGTTTCAGAAAATCACTTTCCTCTGGCGAGTTATCCCACTCACAGTCCATCATTCGCGATACTGCCCAGATGTTACTCCCTGCACTCGTAGAGGCTATACGCGGCAATAGCCAGCGATAGTACTCCGAAGTTAGCATTGTGCGGGACCGTTTATCCCGCAGCAGGGAATCCAGCTCCCTTTCCAATTTTATTAAGGATTCATTTTTCTGCCATGCCAGTTCGCTTTCGGTTATGTGTACATACTTATCAACTACGGCCCTAAGCATCGCATCGTTACATGAATCAGATATGTCAATCAGCTCGCCAATTCGAGCCACGCTTTCCTGGTTCCTCTCTAAAGACGCTTCGATCGGGCTAATAGCTGCCCTAAAATGAGATCTAAGCACGTATCTATGATAGATAAGGAGCGCTCCCACAATCCAGGTAATCTGCCCGAGATCTTCTAGGTCAAAGACCCAGAATAGAAGCGCCCCCAGACCTGCAGCAGGGATTAACTCAGCCCAGAACTCCACATCTTTGAGAACGTTATTGCCTTTGAAAGAACTGACGCCCTTCGCTGGAACCAAATCGGCCATTATTCAGCTACTGATCTGAAAAGGAGTCGAAGTACTCAAACTTCGAGATGGTATCAACACCCGTGTAGCCACCATCGGCAAATACTGTCGTACCATTTACGAACGACGACTCCGACCCCAATAGCCAGCTCACCGTCGCAGCGATCTCTTCGGGAGACCCCAGTCGCCCCATCGGTGTTACTTCGCGGGACCTATTGAAGACCTCGTCGGTATCCATAACTCCACCAATCCAGCCTGCAGCGACAGAATTGTAGCGTGTGCGGCCAGCCGCCACATTGGCGAGCGACTTTGTCAGATTGTGCACAGCGGCCTTCGTCGCAGCATACGCATGCGCGCCGAAGGAGCCGGTGTTCGCTTCACTACTGGTTACGAATACCACCGAACTACAGCTTGGCCAAAATGTCTGCGCGGCGTGACCGATGATCTTTGGGGTAGTCAAGTTCGCCGCCAAGCTCTTCTGCCAACTATCGATGTCGAAACTGGTCGCACGCTCCATAGTGAAATACATGTCAGCATGAATGGCAGCGTCAATATCGGTGATAGCAGTCACCTTATCGACGGTTTCCTGCGGATCAAATGTATTTATCGAGATCCACTCAACGATCTTATTCTTCTCGCGAAACTCTGAGGTCTCATCAGCGTCGGCTGGGTTGTACACACCTACTACTGAGTTCTGCTCGGCAATTAGCCTGGTAGTCACTGCCTGGCCGATGCCTGGCTTTGCGGCACCAAAGACGATGATTCGCGCCATCACTTCTCCTCTATATGCTACTTTACAAACTTATTATAAATCATAAAACCGCAACTCACATACTCTAGTCTTCGCCAAATAGGTGCCTATTCAAGTCGGAAGGTCGCGCTGATTCAGGAGAATCAGCTGTGTAAAAATTCATCGCAACGACAACCCTGGGACCCTTCGAGCCGATTGCAAGCTCGCGCACATAATGAGGGCGCTCACGCGCATCGAAGAATACTAGATGTCCTGCCACTGGATATACCACTGATGCATCTGAGTCTATTTCTGATACTCCGATCGCGTTTTCGTTGTTTGCTACGACCAATTCTCCGCCACTGCCCTTCGGGTGGTCTGTTACATACAGCAGGCCCTCAATTGGATTCGAGTCGACATGCGCCTCGTAGCGCCGGCCGGGGTATTGAACGTTGATATTGATCGATATCCGAGTATCCTCTGCACACTTCACAGGCGTCTTAAACTGCATTTCTGCGAGTTCGCGAAATGACGTCCGATACAGTTGGTCGAGCCATGGTGCTTCATTTGCGAGCTTGAGGCCGCCTACGGTACTTACATCTACACTTTCGACTGTTCTGTCTTCTCTCGACGTGACAGATGTCGGCTTCAGCGACCGCTCCATCGCGGATGTCTCGGCAATTCTAAGGAGAATTGTGCACCAGTCAGCAGGCATCAGAGACGTTACATCGTAAGTGTGCCAGCAGAATAGTCGACGTGCTCGTTCGGTTGATTGTTGCATCAATCTAGACGCTCCATCTTGTTCATTACCATGTACGACACATTGACAGATCTACTCGGACCATTTGACAAGGTTAAGGATGCCCTCTAGATTGAACTCAGCTGCACCCGAATTGATACTTTGGCCGTAGTCATCTAAAAAACGCCGAACAGTGCCCTTCAATCGGATAAGAGCATGAGACCGGTCCCGCATCGCTTCCTCTAACTTGTCCTGACTTAGGCTGGGCTCGGTCAAATCGTATGGCCAGTGCTTCAACCGCTCCACACGCAGAACTTCTGCGCGAAACACGTAGACCTCCGACCACAATCGTGAGAGTGCCTCCTCGCGCATGGCCTTGTCATGGCTCGCGACGTCACCAACTGCGATGTACGGCGTATCTCCGGTAATTTCCAATGGTTCTGCCGTTGGCGTCGTTCGCGGCACATAATTTTGTGAGTCGCTATGCAATTGACGAGCTAATTCACGCACAATCCTCGGCTCGATACGCTTACGAAAATGGTCAGATTCGCGATGCATTGCTGCCGCAGCGCGCTCTCTGCGCTGCGTAAGAGTCAGGCCGCGAACGCCTTGTGCAAGCCCGAACACTATCCGCGCAGCTTCGCCTAGGGAGTCGTCCGGATAGTGCACCAGCAGCCGAGCGATTAGCTCGTTTAGTGCCTTGATGCGGCTCAACCGATCTTGCGGGATGACAGATCGTGCAACGACACCACGAAGCGCCAAGACGCTCATGTCGTCGAAGTCGTAACTAACTGGCAGACCCGCTTTGAGAATCTCCTTCAGGGGTTCGACAAGGTCGTCTAGAGGCGGCGGGTGCTTCTGCACAGGGAGCTTCGTCGACGTCACCAAGCTCCTCTCGCAGGTCAGAGTTACGACAGTGAGAGCCCAGTATATGCCCACTTCGCGACCTTGAGTATGTCCTCCATTCGGCTGAATCGTAAGCGGCGTCCGGTAGTCCCGGATACCCCCGATTCACGAAGGAGCCGTCCAGTGTCATCGATCGAGCCCTACACGCAGCCCCTACTCCCGAGCCGATCAATCCCTCGAGGCCGGCTGTCCCGTCAGACCGCCCGTGACCTCGCGACCATCAACTACTCGACCGAGATCAGCACCGCACGTGTGTCGGCAGCCGGTGAGATTCAGCAGGCGCGGATCGATGCCGTCGCCCGCGCTGGTGCGTACGCGATGCAGCAGGTCGCGCTGGTGTCACAGATGCAGCAACAGCTCGCGCTCGCGGCACCGGCAGCGTCCGGTGATCTCGACTTCATCAAGACCATGACCGTCGTAGGCATCGGCCAGATCGTCGCCGACACGAGCAGGGCGGTGAACCGGTGATAACCACGTTCGTGATCATCCTGGCGGCCATCGCCACGATCTTGGCGATCCTCTACCTCGTCGGCTTCCTTATCGACATCTTCGACGAGTCCGACCGCCAGATCGAGATTGCCCGCGTCAATCGGGAACGTCGGCAGGCCGAGGCAAAAATCAACCGTCTCACCTCGTCGGCGATTCAGCAGATGACCAAAGCGGCCGCACCGCACGGCGTCTTCTGCCAGTGCGCACGGTGCGTCGGGCGAGGAGGTCAGAAATGACCGACACGGCGCCCGATCTCGCGGTTACGACACTCGGAGTTCAGTCCGACTACATCTGTACCGAAGAGATTGATCAAGCCAGGCGGAGGCTGACACGCTGGGTCTTCGCCACCGCGACCACGAAGGTGCGGGAATGCGGCTTCGCCTGGACGCCACGGCCGGACGCTCCGTCGACTTATCCGGAGTTGTGCGCCGCATACTCCCGCTCGGCGCAGTCGGGCGGGTCGATGCCGGTGTCGTCGGAAACTCGGCCTCGGTCATCCTGACCTCGCCCGATGCCAACTTCGCCTGGCGCTTCGTGCACGACATAGCACACGTTGAACGTGGCCTCAGCTTCTCACTACCCGACGAGTACGAGCTGGCATTGTGGCACCTGTCCGAACTGGAGCGAGACGGGTTCAGCACTGACAGCTTCGAGTACGCCTTCCTGAAGGCCGACACGCTCGGCCAGGTGATCATTAACGCGGTAGTTCGTCGGTTCCCGGCCGATCAGGAGCTGTTCGACCTCGAGTGCCAGCTGTACGGCTTCGAGCAGGGCATTCTGCGTGAGATCCGCCGGGAGTCGTCGTGAGTGACGGCCCCGGCGGGCTCGGAGGCCGGCTGCTCAACGCTTGCATTGCAATGTTCGTCAGCGCCTTGGCGCTCTACGGGGCGATCTACATCCTGCAAGCGATCTGGGTTCCGCTCTGCATCACCATCGCGACCGTCGCCATTGTCGGAGGATCTTGTGCACTCATTTATCGACATTTTCGACGCTGGTAGTTCAGATTCAACCGAGTTCCAGCCGGTGTTGTGGAATGCGCAGGACATATTGACCGCTGCATTCGTGCAGCTCATAGTAAGGGCATGGCCGCTGCATAAATGCAGCACACCAATTGCCATTCAAATCACCAGCTAACCACCGAAAGGAGGGTGTATTTACTATGTCCAAAAAACATTCACGCACATCGCAACCGCTGAAGCGTGGCAGGAATCGGCACCTACGGATTCGCGGCCAACTTCGCTCCGACCCAGATCTGGGGCGGATTGCCCGCACGGTGGTTGCGATCGCCGTCGCCCAAGCCGAGAAGGAAGCGCAGGAAGAGGCCGAACGCCGCGCGGAGCGCCAGGAGACTGGCGATGAATGAGGCCAACCGTCTGGTCTTCGTCACGTTGTCGATCCCCGCTCCGCTCGCGATCGAGGCCGCGCACGCCGCCGTCGTCGCCTTGGCGGGACTCAGCGGGCAGCCACAGATCGTCATCGAGGCGCTCGGCAGCAATCGCCAAGTGCGGTGGCGGATCGGGATGCCGATGCGCCGCCGCCACCAGGTGATCGAGGTACTGCGGACTCATCTCCCGGGTCTTGTCGTCGACGATCCCAAGCCGCTTGCAGTCGGGCCGCGGGCCGATGTCGCGGCGAAGGTCCGCGTCCGGTCACGGTCTGCGGTCGAGGGGCCGCTCGCTCACGAATCCACTGAATCTGTCACGCGAGGGCTCCTCGGTGCTCTCGCGATCGCCGGACAGCATGAGCGCGTCTACCTTCAAGTGTTGCTCGGACCACGCAAGACCCCTCAGCTCCCGCCCCACCAACTACGCGGCGGTGACCGCACACTCGCCACAGCCAAGCTCCGCGAGTTTCGGTTCGGGTGCGTCATCCGTGTCGCGGCAACAGCCGCAGATGACGACCGAGCCCGATGCCTGGCGGATCGTGCCATCGCCGCGGTTCGCGGATTGAGCGCACCGAACGCCCAGCTCACCGCCACCCGCGTGGCTCCTACGTCATTCGACCGCGCTCGCGCACCGTGGTTCTGGACGACGACGCTGAGCGTCAGTGAGGTCGTGGCGCTGACGGCCTGGCCCATCACTCACCGCGACGCCGCACCGCTTCCCGGCGTGCCATCGCGACACCCGAAGCTACTCCCCACCTCAACAACTACGCCGAAAGAGGGCCGCATAGTTGGGGTTTCGACCGCACAGCCACAGCGACCAATCGCTATCTCGGTTCGCGATTCACTCTCCGGAATCGCCATCACCGGCCCGACCGGCGTCGGTAAATCGAACCTACTTGGCCAATTTGCGCTAGCCGATATCGAGGCAGGACGCGGACTTGTCGTGATCGATCCCAAGGGCGACCTGATCGACGACATCCTGCAGCGCGCCGACGAATCTCGACTCGACGACATCGCCGTCCTTGACGCCACCGACCCCGCACCGATCGGCATCAACGGGTTGGTCGGCTCGACTGACCCCGATCTCGCTGCCGACACGATCCTCGGCGTGTTCCATTCACTGTGGGCCGACGCCTGGGGTCCTCGCACTCAAGACGTCCTGCACGCGAGCCTGCTGACGCTCGCCCGGCGCGGTGACGCTTCGATCGCGATGTTGCCGCTACTGCTCACCAATGCCGGATTCCGACGCTCGATCGTTGGCCGGGTAACCCGCGAAGACCCGATGGGCCTCGGCGGATTCTGGGCGTGGTGGGAAGGACTCAGCGAGAACGAACAAGCTCAGGCCACCGCACCCCTACTTCGCCGAGTTCGTCCGATCCTGCTGCGTCCGGGCCTACGTGGCATCCTCGGCCAGCGGCGTCCGAATTTCGATCTCTCCGACGTGTTCACCAAACGCCGCATCCTGCTGGTCAGTCTGGAGAAGGGCAAGATCGGCCCCGAAGCTGCCGCCTTGCTCGGTTCTCTGATCGTTTCGCAGCTCTGGACTGCGACCCTCGCCCGGGCCTCACAGCCACCAAAGTCGCGGCACCCGGTCACGATCCTGATCGACGAAGTCCAGGACTATCTCCGGCTCCCCGGCGAAATCGGCGATGCTCTGGCGCAAGCTCGCGGGCTTGGCGTCGGCTACACACTCGCGCACCAGCACCTCGGCCAGCTCCCCAAGTCGATCCGCGAAGCCGTCACCGCAAACGCCAGGACGCGCATCGCCTTCCAACTCAGTCACCCTGATGCCCGCGAGTTCGCCAGCCTCACCAGCGGCCAGCTTGAACCCGCCGACTTCGAAGCGCTGCCCGCCTACCACGCGTACGCCCAGATCCTGCACCAGAACACGCCCGGCCCATGGATCAGTGTCACCACCACGAAGATGCCCGACCCCGTCCGGTCCGCCGAGTCAATCCGACGATGCTCCCGCGAGCGCTACGGCCGGCCACTCAGTGACGTCGAAGCCGATCTGCTGTCACTCACCGAACGCCGATCCTCCCGCGAATCCTTCGGCCGCACCAAGCGATCCGACACAGAAGGGGGTGCGTCATGACCAGCTACACCCCAGGACAGGGCATTCCATCCGCTATTCCGGCCGGCTCATCCGCCACATCCTCGTCGTCGCAGGTCAGTCGCGAATCCGTGCGCGGTCGGGGGACGAATACTCCGCCGACGATGTCGACGGAGAGCGCCCGAGTACTGCAGCCGGACAAGCGACGGCGACGAATCGACCGCGACGAGCTCCGGCGCATCAGTGAGGCTATGCCCGAGCGTGACCGCGAGGTCCTGCGCCGCATCGACGAGCACCGCTACCTCACCACGCACCAAGTCCAGTCCTTCATCTTCACCGATCACGGCAGCGCCGACTCGGCCGCCCGCACCACCCGCTACGTCCTGGCACGACTCGAACGCCTCGCCTTGATCCGGTCGCTGCCGCGCCGGGTGGGTGGGGTCCGAGCCGGTAGTGCCGCCCGCATCTGGCAACTGGCTCCGGCCGGTGCCCGACTGCTCCGCGACGAGGGTCAGACCTACCGCAGCCATGAACCGTCGCTGCGCTTTCTCCAACACTGCTTGGCGGTCGCCGACGTCCACCTCGGCGTGCGTAATCTGACCGTGCTTGAGGCTGTCGAAGCGACCGACGTGGCGACCGAGCCCAACTCCTGGCGGCGCTACATCGGTCCCGGCGGCGAACGGCGCCTGTTGCAGCCGGACCTTGCCAGTGTCGTTCGGACAAAGGACTACGTCGATCGCTGGTTCATCGAAGTCGACCTCGGCACCGAATCACTCCCGACCGTGCTCAAGAAATGCGGCCAGTACGAGACCTACCGAGCCAGCGGCATCGAGCAGGACGCGCACCACGCCTTCCCGCTGGTGATCTGGATCTTTACGGGCCAGACGCGCGCCGAGAAGGTGAAGTCCTCCATCCTGCGCTCAACACGGCTGACTCCCAACCTGTACCGGGTAACGACGATTGCCGGCTTCGCCGCCAGCGCACAGGAGTGGCTGCAATGAGCGAGCCACCACGAAACCGGGTCCTGACTGGCGATGCGCTCGCACAGTTGAAGACGGTGCCTGACGCCAGCATCGACTGCGTCATCACCAGCCCGCCGTACTTCCGGCTGCGCGACTACGGCCACGACGACCAGCTCGGCCTCGAGTCACACGTCGACGCCTGGGTTACCCAGCTGCATGCGGTGCTCACCGAATGCGCCCGCGTCCTCGTACCGACCGGAACGTTGTGGCTCAACCTCGGGGACACCTACAGCACGCACGTCAGAGAAGGTGCTGAGCGCAAGAGTCTGCTGCTTGGCCCGGAGCGCCTGGCCCTACACCTGATCGCGGACGGCTGGACAATTCGCAATAAGATCGTCTGGGCCAAGACCAACACGGTGCCTTCGAGCGTGCAGGACCGGCTCACTGCCTCGCACGAGGTCATCTACCTGCTGACACGGTCGCCGCGCTATTACTTCGACCTGGACGAAATTCGCATACCGCACGTCTCGCGACCACCACGACGGTCACCCCGACCAGCGACCCGCGTCGAGAAAGCGGGACGCGGGCCCAACACCCACAGCGATCGCGGTCTGCTGAATCTCCGAGCCAGCGGACGAGTCGGCCATCCGCTCGGCAAGAACCCCGGTGATGTCTGGGCGATGAGCGTCAGTAGCTTCCGCAGCAGTCACATCGCGACCTACCCGGAGTCGCTCGTCCGTCGCATGATCCTGGCGGGCTGCCCACGTCTGCGCTGCTCACACTGCCGCGCACCGTGGACTCGGGAACTTGTCCGACGCGGCGACCACGCTCGCCACAAACCACCGCGACCAAGCTGCACCTGCAACGCGCCCGCCGAACCCGGCCTGGTCCTCGATCCGTTCATCGGCTCAGGCACCACGGCTGTTGTGGCTGCTCGTACTGGGCGCGACTGGCTCGGAATCGAGATCAACCCCCGGTACGTCGAGATCGCCGAGCAACGTATCCGAAGCACTTTGCAGCCCAATACAACTAAACGGAAGGAGGTGATATGAACCATGAACACGAAACACATCACGAGGACGAATCAACCCCACAACTCCACCCCCGTATCTGGGTCGGCAGCCTGGCCGACTACAATGCTGGGCGACTCCTGGGCGACTGGCTTGACGCCGCCGCCGACCCAAGCGACCTGCGAGCAGCTGTCGATCGCATCCTGGCCGGATCGCACGAGCCGGACGCCGAGGAATGGGGCATCTTCGACTACGACGACTTCGGCGCCTACCAAGTCGGCGAGTACGACTCGCTCGACCAGGTTGCCAACGTCGCTCGCGGCATCGCCGAACATGGCCCCGCGTTCGCCGCCTGGGCCGAGATCCACGACGGCAATCCCGACATGCTCGCCCAGTTCGATGACTGCTTCATCGGCACCTACGACTCACCGGCCGACTGGGCCCGCGAGGTGCTCGTAGGCAGCGGCATCGAGGAGACGCTCGACCGTGAGGTACCTGCCGACCTCCGTGCCTATATCCAGTTCGACTACGACGGATTCGCCCGCGACCTCCAGCTCAGTGGCGACGTCCACATCGAGAACGCACCCGACGGCAAGGTCTGGCTCTTCCGGGTGATCTAAGGCAGCCGGTCACCCGTCGTCGAGAGACTGCGGCCGTCCCAGTGAGCAGTCCGCTCACCGGCCGCACCACCTCGAAGACGGTGACCGGGACACCCGGAAACAAACCTTCAGGAAGGAGTAGGAGACTCATGAAAACACTGGCAATTCGTCTCGAAGACGAACAGCACGCTCGCTTGTCGATCCTGGCCAAGCTCAGCGGCGTGTCGCTCACGGACACCATCCGTGACGCCATCGAGAGCCGTATCGAGACGCTTGCAGCCGACCCAGAGATCGCGGCCAAGGCCGAAGCACTGACCGCCGAGATCGACCGCGAAGCTGCCGAACAGCGCGACGCTATCGCCACCCTGTTCGGCACCAGCAAGCGAGCAACTTCGCGGGGCCGTCAACCCAAGGAGTGAGTCAACCTATCCACAACCGGGGAGTCAGGTCGAGCTGCAGCCAGCAGCTCCCTGACTCCCCACCATCCCTCGACAAGTCTGCACAGAGGTAAGGAAAACCTCGCCAATTCTACAACGATTTCAGTACTGCATTTATGCAATTTCGGGAATAAAATAGAAATAAGGAAATGAAGAAATCGGAGATAATCACCATGGCAAATACCACTAACGCAGTCAAACTCGGAAACGCGCTCAAAGACCGCAGGACCGAACTTGAGCTGACTATCAAGGAAGTCGCTCGCCGCTCTGGCGTGACCGACTCCAACGTGCTTCGTATCGAGCGTGGTGACATCCCGCAGCCGAGACCGGAAACGCTGAAGTCCTTGGCTGATGTGCTGGGACTCGAACTCTCCGACTTGTTCAACCTCGCAGGCTACGTTCAACCGAAAACACTGCCGAGCTTCTCCCCCTACCTTCGCAGCAAATACTCAGATATCCCGGAGTCGGCAACAAAAGAAATGGAAGCCAGTTTCGCAAGAATTGCAGCAAAGCACGGATATGACCCGAATGGACCTCGCGACGGAGAAGACGAAGGAGAATAACTAACAGCCCACTATGAAAGGAGGCTCACCATGACACATACTTACAAACCATCAGTACTGACGAGCCTCCGGGCCGTCATCCCACAGCGCGACGCGAGCTTCCTGGAAACACTGCGTACCGCCGAGACCCAGGCTGCGAAGCTCGCCGATCTGATCGGAGACGAACGCGGCATCCTCGAGCATCACATCACCGGACTGCCACGCATGGTCGTCATTCGCGAGAACATCCCCGTCTCGGGCATGAGCTACTGGAACGGCCAGCAGTGGGTGATCGTGCTCTCGGCCAAAGAACCCGCCGTTCGTCAGCGCTTCACACTGCTGCACGAGTTCAAGCACATCGTCGATCATGGCCACACCGATCGGCTCTACCGCACTACCCACAAGATGACTGCGGCCGAGCAAGCAGAAGCCGCTGCCGACTACTTCGCCGGCTGCGCCCTCGTCTCCAAGCGATCACTCAAAGCGGCCTGGGGCAACGGCATCCAGCGTGTCGCCGACCTGGCGTCCCACTTCGGCGTCAGCGAACCAGCCATCCGTGTCCGTCTCGCACAAACTGGGCTCGACAAGACCGACGATGCACCTCTCGCGAGCCGCTGCGCCCGACCTATCCACACCAACCGCTACGAGCGCCAGAAATTCATCCGCGCACCCCGCGCAACACGGCAAAGGAGCTACGCATGACCGCCGCACCCTCGCTCGGAATCAGGCCGCTGGCGGTGCAGTACCTCCGCCGTCAGCACCAAAGATCAAGCCGAGCGAGGCGGTGAGGCCGAGGGCTTCTCGATACCCGCCCAGCGCGAGGCCTGCCTCCGCAAAGCACAGTCACTGGACGCGGTGACGGTCGCAGAGTTCGTCGATGCCGGTGAGAGTGCCCGTTCAGCCAATCGCCCGGAGCTGAAGAAAATGCTCGACTACGTCAAGGCGCACAAGATCCAGTACGTCATCGTGCACAAGGTCGACCGCCTGGCCCGCAACCGCGTCGACGACGTCGAGATCAATTTGCAGCTCACCTCCGTCGGTGCCCAACTCGTCTCCTGCTCCGAGAACATCGACGAGACGCCGAGCGGCATGCTGCTCCACGGCATCATGAGCTCGATCGCCGAGTTCTACAGCCGCAACCTGGCCACCGAGTCCCGAAAAGGCATGCTCCAGAAGGCAAAGGGCGGCGGCACTCCAGGCATGGCGCCCTTCGGCTACCTCAACAGCCGCATACGCACCGACGACGGCCGAGAAGTGAAGACCGTCGTCATCGACCCCGAGCGCGGTCACTGGATCACCTGGATGTTCGAGCGCTACGCCACCGGTGAGTGGACAGCCGGGATGATCAAAGACGAGTTCGACAAGCGCGGTGTGACCACCGTGACCCGGCCCAATCGCCCCAGCCGACCGATCGCGCACTCGCACATCACGTCGATGCTCCAGAACCGCTACTACACGGGTGCGGTCAGGTTCGAAGGTGTCGAATACCCCGGCAGCCACCCAGCCCTCGTCAGCGAAGCGCTCTTCGCTGAGGTCCAGCGGGTCCGCCAGGCCCGCCACCAAAGCCGCGAGAAGCCGCGCGTGCACAATCACTATCTGAAGGGCTCGGTCTACTGCGGGCAATGCGGCGAACCCCTCACATTCGAGAAGACCCGCAATCGGGTGGGCACCGTCTACGACTACTTCTACTGCCTCGGACGCCAACGACTCAAGAACGGCTGCACCTTCCGCGCCATCCAAGCGCCACATCTCGAAGACCTGGTAACCGCTCACTGGCAGACCGTGACGCTCAGCCCGAAGCAGACCACCGCGATCCGAGGGCTCGTCCTCGACCACATGCGCGTGCTTGTGCCCGATGTAGCACAGGAACAACGGGCAGCCTCCGAACGGCTCCAGCAGCTCGAACAGGAGAGCCGTAAGCTACTTGAAGCGTTCTATGCCGACGCAATCGGCACACCCGAACTCCGCACCGAACAGGCACGCATCGCAGCCGAGCGCGCGAAGGCAGAGGCGAAACTCGGCGAGTTCGAATTCCAGGCATCCCACCTCACCGCCAAGCTCGAAGGCTGCCTGGAGCTTCTCGGCAACGCCCACGAGCACTACCTGTCAGCCGACACAAAGTCGCGCCGCGACCTCAACCAGAGCATCTTCACGCGCCTCTACGTCCACGATGACGACATCGTCGCCAGCGACCTGACCCCGGCATACCAACTGCTCATGAACGACGATCTGGCCGCGACTCTGGCCGCCGAACGGAAGCGGGAGCAGAACAACGTCGTTAGAACTAGTGACCTCATCGGCACGACAGAGGTCACCGAGAAGCGCGACAGAGGTGGATCGGCGACCGGACGGGACCTACCGACCCGTGCCCGTAGAACCGCCCCACACGCCCGAATCCCCGGGTTCCTGACCGTCGAACGCCCCAGAGGTGCCATGCCGTGGGAAAAAGAAAGAACCACGGCCCCTGAGGACCGTGGTTCTAACATCATTTCTTTGGTAGCGGGGACAGGATTTGAACCTGCGACCTCTGGGTTATGAGCCCAGCGAGCTACCGAGCTGCTCCACCCCGCGTTGGTGAACACCACGTTACACACTGGTTTGCCGCGGGTGCAAATCGCTTCCGACGCCCCGTCGCGTTCACATGCCGACAACCAATCCCCCTGTGACACAGGGCACTTTGATCACTGCGGTCGGACTGCCGGAAATGCCGCCAGCTGCCGCGCCAACGGATTCAGGCACACCCGTCGGATCACCCACCGGCACCGATCCGCCTGGCCTTGGTTCTGACCGTCGTCCGGCGTACACCGCCGCCAACAGACCGACGATCGGTGCAGCCGCGGCCCGCACGACCGACAGCGCGTTCAGTATCCGACGACCCGCCCCGACCGGGCCGAAAGTCCCTGTCGGTGCGCCCGCTGCCGGCGCATCGTGAGGGAGACAGAAGGTGTGTTCGAAACAAAGGAGAACCAACCGTGACCAGCCTCGCCTCAGGCAACGCCACCGCATCCGACAATCGTCACCCGATGAGCATCGTCGCATTTCTGCTGGTACTGCTCATCATCCCGGCGCTCGGATTGGCGGTCACGTTCTCCGCCGAGGGCAACACCGGCGGCGCGGTGGCGTCGGGCGTCGCCGGCGCGGCATTCCTGGTCGGCGCTGCCGCCATCTACGCCACAATGGCGCGGCGGCTGGGCCACAGCCCACTCATCCCGGACGACAGCGACGCTGAAAAGCAGCGTTACCTCGCCGAACACCGCCGCTGACGGCTAGCAGAACACCCATCTCAATGTGATAAACATCACAGCGCGGTATCCTGGCCTCACAGATACCGCATACAGCGAGATCGAGGAGGAACGATGGCAACTCATCATCTGCCCCATCACGAGAGCCACGGAAATCATCCGATGAGCGTTCTCGGATATCTGTTGGTGCTCGGCGGGTTCGCCAGCGCCGCCCTGTGGCTGGTCGCGATGGCCGGCGGCAACGTCGTCCCGGCGATCGTGTTCGGGTTGCTGATGATCGGCGCGTTTGCCGGCGCGACCGCCATCTTCATGACCCTGACGCACAGCCACCATCACAGCCCGGTGCTGCCCGACAACACCGAAGCCGAACTCGGTCGGTATCGCCAGCGTTATCGCGGGTGATACGGCGCCTCGCACGCCGCTGAGCTGAGCGGACCCCGCTCGGCTGCCGCGGGCGGACTCGGCTGCCGCGGGCCGACTCGGCTCGCGCGGCTTGTCGACCACCCGCGGGTACCCAGCAGACCCTCGTCAACCCGAACCGCCCGCGTGAACATGGCTCACGCGGGCGGTCGGTTCTCACCAGTTGATGCTGACTAGTTGGGCAGTGCCTCGTAGCGCTGGACGGCCTCGTTCAGCTGGTCGAGGGCTTCGCCGTAGGCGGTGAAGTTCCCCGCGCTCTGCGCCTGCTCCAAAGCGTCGAGAGCCTCGCTGATCGCCTGCAGCGCGGCGTCGCGCTCCGCGGTCGAACCGGTCGCGGGCGGGGTCACCTGCTGTTGCTCGCCGGCCGGCGGCTGCTCGGTCTGCTCTGGCGCCTCCGGCTGCGGGGTGGTCTCCCCGGGAACCAGCGCGGCTCCCTGCGGGTTGATCCCCACCTGCGAGAGCGCACCCGCCGTGGTGGGCGCGTAACCGACCCGATTCTCATACCGGGTGATCACCCGGAACAGGCGCGGATACGTACCCTCACCGCGTGCCTGCGCATACATCGGCACCACATAGAGGATTCCGCTGTTACCCACCGGCAGCGTCAACAGGTTGCCGAACATGACGTCGACGTTGCCCTGGAAGTTGCGTCGACTCTCGGCGACGCGATCATCCTGCTGCATCGGGTTGAACGCCTGGCGCGGACCATCACGCTGGATGTTGGTCGGAATGGTCTTGACCGTGATCTGACCGTAGTCGGTGGGATCCGACGACACCGTCATGTAGGCACCCAGGATCGGGCGGTTCAGGCGGGTCAGCACCGACGTCAGCTGGAAGGACGGCTGACCGTTTTCCGGCGAGGACGCCACGAAGAAGTACGGCGGCTGATCGAGGCCCTGCGCGTCGGCGTCCTCGTTCGTCGGGTCCGACGGCACCGACCAGAAGTCGCTGCCCTCGAAGAACTGCTGCGGGTTGGTGACGTGGTACTTCGTCAGCAACGAACGCTGGATCTTGAACAGATCCTCCGGATAGCGGACGTGATCGGCCAGCGATTCCTGCTGATCGAACTCCGCGCGCGATTTCACGGTCCCGGGGAAGATGTTCATCCACGTCCGCAACACGGGGTCCTGGTCGTCGAACTGATAGAGCGTGACCTCGCCGGTGTAGGCATCAACGGTGGCCTTCACCGAGTTTCGGACGTAGGAGACGCTGCGATTGACCTGGGTGCGTCCGGTCTGGCCCTGGTTCAGTTCCTGCGCGTCGGTCGTGGCCGCCTGCAGGGAGGTGCGCTGCGCGTACGGGTAGTTGTCCAGCGTCGTGTAGCCGTCCACGATCCACTTGATCGACCCGTCCGCCATCACGGCCGGGTAGGTCTTGGAGTCGACGGTCAACCACGGCGCGACCTTCTTGACACGGTCGCGCGGGTCTCGGTCGTAGAGCAGTTTCGAGTTCTCGTTGATCTCACCGGAGAGCAGGAAGTTGCGCTCGGCGAACCGGATCGAATAGAGCAACCGGTTGAAGTAGTTGCCCAGCGACACACCGGCATCGCCCTGGTAGGTGTACGTCGAGTCCTGCGTGTCGTACTCGCGGGACTGGTCGCTGTTGGAACCGACGATCGCGTAGTCGGGGTCGACCTGCGAGATCAGCTCGCCGAAGTAGATACGTGGCTGCGTGACCTTGATCGGCGCCTCGTTCTGATATTCCTCGGTCTGGTAATTCGACAGATCGCTGACGAAGAACACCGGAGAACCGCCACCCTCGACGTCGTCGGAGGCCGGTTGATTGACCCGGTTGGCCGGCGCCGCTACGAAGCCGTTGCCATGGGTGTAGACGAGGTGCTTGTTGAGCCAGTTCGTCTGGTTGCCGACCAGTCGCGCAGGATCGATCTCGCGGACCGCGACCACGAAATCGCGCATCTCGCCGTCGATGTCGTAGCGATCCAATGCCAACTGTGTCGGGAACCCGTAGAAGTTCTGTCGCTGCTGCAACTGCGTGAACGCAGGCGAGACGATGTTCGGGTCCAGGATGCGGATGTTGGACAACGTCGGCGTGTCCGCGTCCACCGACGGCTGGTTGACCGGTTCGGCCGTCCAGTTGGGTTGGGTGGTCACCTGTTCCGGACCTATCCCATAGGCCTGTTCGGTGGCGGTGATGTTTCGCGATATGTACTCGGACTCTTTCTGTGCCGCGTTCGGCTTGACCGAGAACTGCTCCATCGCCAGCGGCCAACCCACGCCGATCACCAACGCGGACAGCAGCATCAACGCGGTCGCCAGCGCCGGTACCCGCAGATCCCGCAGCACGATGCCGGCAAAGAACGCGACCGCGCAGATGATGGCGATGGCCATCAGGATCAGCTTCGACGGCAGCACCGCATTGATGTCGGTGTAGCTGGCGCCGGTGAAGATGTCCTGCTTGCGCTGACTCGAGAGCAACGAGTAACGGTCCAGCCAGTACGCGGCCGCTTTGAGCAGCAGGAAGGTTCCGGCGAGCGCGGCCAGCTGGATACGGGACGCGTTGGAGAACGACGGTCCGTTGCCGTTGGCGCCACCGCCGGTCAGCCGGATGCCCCCGAACAGGTAGTGCGTCAGCAGGTTCGCGAGGAAGGCGATCACCACGATGACGAACAGCAGGTTCAGCACCAGCCTGATGAAAGGCAGGTCGAAGGCGTAGAAACTCACATCGATGCCGAACTGCGGATCGGTGACGCCGAACTGCTCACCATGCAAGAAGGTCTGCACCGTGGCCCACGACCCCTGCGTGACCAGCCCGGCCAGGATGCCGATGATCACGGCCGGAACGATGGCGAACCACCGGGTACGGCCCATCACTGTGCTGCGGTAGCGCGCGAGCGGATCATTGGGTCCCGAGGCCGGCACGAACACCGGACGCGAACGGTACGCCATCGCGATGGCGCCGAAGATCAGCAGCCCGACCACCAGCGTGGTGACCAGGAACAGGATCACGCGGGTCCACATGACCGTCGAGAACACCCGCGTGTATCCGACGTCGGACATCCACAACCAATCGGTGATCAACCCGACCAGACGGGGCCCCACCAGCAACAGCACCAGGATGCCGACGCCGATCCCGATGGCGATCTTGCTTCTGCGCGACAGTGTCGGCATACCAGCCGGCCCGCGAACGCCCACCTGACCCACTCTCCAAAGTTCTCATTCCGGACATCGGCCCGACCGGCGTGGACGCCCGCCTGACTCGTGCACCCAACTGTACTGGTCGGCTCCGGACAACGATCGACTGCGCCACACGGGCGCCGAGTACCGCTTCGTTCCGCGCCATATCGAGATGGCCGTCACGTGCTGCCGGATGTGCACGACACCCCGCCAACGATCGACCGACGCGGTGAGTTCCGCGTCACACCGACGCGAAACGGCAAGATGGGGGCCGTGACCGACGATTCAGGCCCCGCCAGCGACCCCGCCACGCTGTCCGTCGACGATCTCGGTGCCGCCCTGCGCGACATCGTCGAGTTCGTCGACCCGGCGGGATGGGGACAGCCACCGATGCTGTTCGCCCTGGTACCGACCGCGATCCTGGCGGCCTCACAGCCGGGCTTGATCGCCCCCGACGACGACTCCGTCCTGAGTCCGATCGCACAGGAACCCTTCCCCCGCGACACAACCGCCGACGTTGCGGCGGTGGCCTCCCGAGCAGACGAGGCGACATCCGGGGACACCGACCGCTCAAAGACCGACCTGACGGCCGATATCGAACGAGCACTGGCCACCACGAGTTGGCCTGCCGCGGTCGCCGGAGCGGCGTTGATCCAGGAGATCGTCGTCCTGCCGCCCGAGGCCGAGGGCACCGACACCCTCTCGGGAGCAGCCGCGCACCCCGAACGCCGGGTGGCCCGCCTCATCGTCGGCGCGCTGCGCTCTGGGACCACCCTGGGTCTGCTGCATCTACGTCCGGACCCCGCTGCCGACGTCACCGATGGCGACATCGAACTGCTCACCCGCCACGACCTCGCCGCCGACCTGCGGACCGCGCTCGCGCACACCTTCGACGAGAGCTGATCGCCACTCCACTCCGTGCGGAGCCGGCGACGATTCGCATCAGACGTCGATTCGTATCAGTAGTCGGCGTCGACGGCGCCGACCCGTCAGATGGGGAACCCTGTCGATCTCAGCAATGCGGCGCCGACCGGCCGGCACCGATCGCGTCCAACGCGTCGACCGCACCGTCCAGGTTCGCCACCTTGACCAGGGTGAGACCGTCGGGCGCATCGGATACGGCTTCGGCACAGTTGCGTTCGGGAACCAGGAACACCGATGCACCGGCGTCGCGCGCCGCCCGGGTCTTGTGGGTGATTCCGCCGATCGGGCCCACCACCCCATCCTCGGTGATGGTGCCCGTGCCGGCGATGAAGTCGCCGTGGGTCAGCTCTCCCGGGCTCAGACGGTCGATCACAGCGAGCGTCAACATCATCCCGGCCGACGGACCACCGATGTCGCCGACGTTGTAGGAGATCTTCAACGCCGGGTCGGCATTGACCACCTCCGGGGTGACACCGAGGTAGCCGACCTCCGGGTCGTCGGGCCGAGCGCCCAAGGTGACCGTCACCGACTGCCGCTGTCCGCCCCGATCGATGGCGATGGGCACCGAGTCGCCGGGTGCACGGGACATCACCGCCTCCTGCATCTGCGCGGTCGTCGACACCGCCTGCCCGTCGACGGCCAGGACCTGATCACCCACCTCGAGTTCGGCGGCTGCCGGACCGCCGTCGGCGACTGAGGTGAGCACCAGCTTGGTCGGGCGATCCAGGTAGCGCAGTGCCGCCGCGGTCGCACTGTCCTCGGACCCGGTCATCTCCTGCTGGTTCTGCTCGCGCACCTCGTCGGGACTCTGGTCCGGTGGGAACAGCCGGTCGCGCGGCTCGAGGCTGTAGGTGCCCGACATCCACATACCCAACGCCTGGAACAACGACATCCCGTCGGTCACCGAGACCGTGGTCAGGTTGAGGTTTCCGGTGGTCGGGTCGGTGGGCACACCGGTGATGTCGACGACCGGTTTGTCGTCGAGCTCGCCCAGGGTGTTGACGGTGGGGCCCGGCCCCAGCGCGACGAACGGGACCTGCACGGATGTACCGATGAACAGCAACGCCACGAACACCACCGCCGTCACGGCGACCGTCGCGAGCCGGCGGTGACCGGGCTGAAGACTCATTCCGCTCACAGTAGTTGACCTCCCCGACGGCGATCGGGGCCGCCGGTCCGGCCTCGGCGTGGCACCGTAAGCCGCCTACGCTCAAGGCGAACGCCTCCCCGGACTGCGGACGGTACCGTGGAGACCATGAGTGATCTGCCCTTCGGCTTCTCCCCATCCGGTGATGGAGATGATGAGCGCCGCGCCGAGAACGAGCGCCGTAAGGATCAGTCCGGGTCCGGTGAATCCTCCGGCGGCACCCAGAATCCCTTCGGATTCGCCCTCGGCGGTGAGGGTTTCGATCCCAGTTCGTTCGATCCAGCTCAATTGGGCCAGATGTTCTCCCAATTGGGCAGCATGTTCAGCGGCATGGGCGCCGGGATCACTCCCGGCTCCGGCGGTGGCGGCCCGGTGAACTACCAGGTCGCATCGAATCTGGCGCGCCAACAGATCGGCAACTTCACGCCGGTGCTGGACAAGGAGACCAACGCTGTCACCGACGCGGTCCGCCTGGCCGAGGTCTGGCTCGATGATGTCACCACCTTCCCCAGCGGGGTGCGTCAGTCGGTGGCGTGGACGCCGGTGACGTGGCTCGAAGAGTCGATGCCCACCTGGAAACGGCTGTGCGATCCCGTTGCCGAGCAGTTGTCGCGGACCTGGGAGCAGAATCTTCCGGCCGAGGCCGCCCAGTTCGCCGGACCGATGATGGGCATGCTCACCCAGATGAGCGGCATGGCCTTCGGCACCCAGCTCGGTCAGGGACTGGGCCAGCTCGCGAAGGAGGTGCTGACCTCGACCGACGTCGGGTTGCCCCTGGCGCCGGAGGGTGTGGCGGTCCTGTTGCCCGAGGCGATCGCGAAGTTCGCCGAGGGCCTCGAGCAGCCGGCCCAGGAGATCGTCGTCTTCCTCGCCGCCCGGGAAGCCGCGCACGTCCGGCTGTTCAGCCATGTCCCGTGGCTGCGCCAACGGCTGCTGTCCACAGTCGAGGAGTACGCCCGTGGGATCAGCATCGATTTCAGCGGCATCGCCGACATGACCTCGGGTGTCGATCCTCAGGAGCTGCTGTCGAACCCGGCCAAACTCGAGGAACTGATCGGTTCGTCGGCATCCTTCGAGCCGACCACCACCCCGGAGCAGCAGGCGGCCCTCGCGCGCCTCGAGACGCTCCTCGCCCTCATCGAGGGGTGGGTGGAGCAGGTGGTGTCGACCGCACTGGCCGACCGCATCCCGAGCGTCGGCGCGCTGACGGAGACGATGCGCCGCCGACGCGCCTCCGGTGGCCCCGCCGAACAGACCTTCGCCACCCTGGTCGGCCTGGAGCTGCGGCCGCGGAAGGTGCGCGAGGCATCGGCCCTGTGGCGACAGCTGCTCGAGGCCGGTGACATCGCCACCCGTGATGGGGTGTGGGCGCACCCCGATCTGATGCCCGACGCCGAGGATCTCGACAATCCCGCCGCCTTCATCGACGGTGTCATCGGCGGCGGCGTGAGCTCGTTCGACGATCCGATCGCCCAGCTCGAGGCCACCCTTGCGCAGGAACGCGCCGAGAAATCCGCCGACGGGGCCGACGGTCGCGAGCCCTCGGACGACTCCGGCGCGGGAGACAACCCAGCCGGCAACGACACGGACCATGAGGACGGCGGCCGCGACGGTAATTCTGCATAACCTCCTCGGCCCCCTGCGCCTGTGGACAACTCCGGGGCATCCGGACCCATAGGTGGCACAGTGACGCCATGTCCGATCGAGGTGTCCGATGTGCGGTTCCGGCAGGCGAGGGTGCGGAGGAGCCGGATGCACCGGCCAACGTCGCAACTCTGAGCCTGCCGCTGTTGCGTCCGGGCACACCGGTGCTGGTGCGGCCCGGCAACCGTGTCCATGTGGGCAGCGACCCACACGGGAGCCTCGTGATCGACGTGCCCTCGCCAGTGCGGGCCGCCGACGTCGCGGTGTTGCTCCGAGGATTCGCGGTGGTCACACCGGTAGCCGAGACACAACGCAGGGCACGCGCGATCGGGTTGACCGTCACCGACCTCACCGACATCGTCTCGCACCTGACCGCGGCGGGCCTCGCGACCATCCCGGCCTCGGGTCCGGCGGCCACGAGCTTGCGCATTGCGCTTCACGGTGAGGGCCCCCTGGCCGATCTGCTGATCACCTCGCTCACCGAGTCGGGTCTGGCGCCGCGCAGATCGGCGCGGCGGCCGCCGGTGGTCGCCGTCGACGGCTGGACCGCGAACCTCGTGGTGCTCACCGACTACCTCGTGCATGATCCGGAGGTCGTCAACGCGCTGATCGACGCGCGGATCGCGCATCTGCCGGTACGTGTACGCGACGGGGTGGGTGTGGTGGGTCCGTTGGTGTTGCCGGGCCTGTCGAGTTGTCTGCGTTGCGCCGATCGCCACCGGGCAGACCTCGAGCCGGACTGGCCGATGTTGGCGGCTCAGTTGGTCGCGCAAATCGGATTCGGTTCGGCCGGCATCGTGCGCGGCACGGCCGCACTCGCCCAGTCACAGATCGAGCAACTCGGGACGGCGCTGTGGTCGGATCGCACTGATCGTGCACCCGAGTTGATCGACCGGGCGCTGGAGTTCCATCCGGCCCCGGCCCGCCTGGTTGCGACCAGATGGCCGCCACATCCCCTCTGTCTGTGCCGACCGGCGGCGGCACGGGCAGGGTGATGCCCACGTGTGGCGGCGACCGGGTGCAGCGTCTGGTCCTCTATCCTGTGGTGGGGAAAGGACGCTATGAGTGACATCGCTCGGGGACAGGGACGGCGCAACGCAAGACTGGCGTCACTGCCCATCGGAATGGCCGGTCGCGCTGCGGCCGGACTCGGCAAACGCATGGTCGGCCGGGACAAGGACGAGGTCCAGCAGGAAATGCTGGAACGCGCCGCCGAACAACTCTTCTCCGTTCTCGGGGAATTGAAGGGCGGCGCGATGAAGGTCGGCCAGGCCATGTCGATCATGGAGGCCGCCATCCCCGACGAATTCGGGGAACCGTTCCGCGAGGCCTTGACCAAATTGCAGGCCGAGGCGCCCCCCATGCCGGCACCGAAGGTGCACAAGGTGCTCGATCAGCAACTGGGCACCAAATGGCGTGACCGCTTCCGCGAGTTCTCCGACGAGCCGGCGGCGTCGGCGAGCATCGGCCAAGTCCACAAGGGAATCTGGTCGGACGGTCGCGAGGTGGCGGTCAAGGTCCAGTATCCCGGCGCCGATCATGCATTGAAGGCCGACCTCAAGACTCTGTCGCGGATGTCGGGTGTGATCCAGAAACTGTCACCGGGCACCGACGTCAAGGCGATGATGGACGAACTCATCGATCGCACCGAGGCAGAACTCGACTATCTCGGCGAAGCGGACAACCAACGTGCGTTCGCGAAGGCCTTCGATGGCGACCCGGACTTCGTCATCCCCAAGGTCGTCGCCAGCGCACCGAAGGTGATCGTGTCGGAATGGCTTGTGGGCACACCTCTGTCGAAGATCATCGTCTCGGGAGATCAGGAGACCCGCAACGACGCGGCCGCCAAGATGGCCACCTTCGAAGTGAGTTCGCCGTTCCGAGTGGGCCTGCTCCACGGTGATCCGCATCCGGGCAACTTCTTCATCACCGCCGACGGCCGGTTCGGCGCCCTGGACTTCGGCGCCGTCGGACACTACCCCAATGGTCTGCCCAGCGAAACAGGACAGATCCTGCGTCTGGCCCGCGACAAACAGTACGAAGAACTCAAAGACCTGATGGTGCGCACCGATTTCATCCTGGCGTCGCGCGCCGATCGGGTGAGCGCAGCCGACATCGAGGCATATCTGAAGCCCTACGTCGATCCCCTGTACACCGAGTCCTTCCACTTCACTCGCAAGTGGATGCAACGAGCGGCCGGCAAGGCCACCGATGTTCGCGGCGATGTGTACAAGACGTCACGAAACCTGAACGTGCCCAAGAACTATGTGATGGTCTTCCGGGTGTTGGCCGGCTGTGTCGGGATCGCATCGCAGCTCGAGGCGGACGCGCCCTACCGGGCGATCATGGAGAAGTGGGTGCCCGGACTCGCCGACTGAGTCCGGACACCCCACCTCTCACGCGGCGTTCTTGCGGGGGCGGCCACGGGGACGCTTCCGCGCAATCACCGCGCCACGCTCGAGGATCTCGCCGCCCCAGACCCCCCAGGGCTCGGCGCGGTCGAGCGCGGCCTGCAGGCAGGCCTGCTGCAACGGGCATTCGGCGCACATGGCCTTGGCGCGCTCCAGGTCTCGGGGATCCTCGGCGAACCACAGATCGGCGTCGGCCACCTGGCAGGGCAGGTCCAGGCCGCCGACCGACTCGCGGTCCGCCGAAAGACAGGATTCGAGAACGTAATCGACAGTCATTCTGCTCTCCACATCTGCTCGTGTTTGGTGTGTTGCACCCGAGTCCCGATGTGGATGTCGACTGTGAAACGAAAGCCTCGGCACTCGCCGGTGTCGGACGAGGTCGTCAGAGGTGGTTCACGGTCGTACACAAAGGGGCCACGGGTTTCGCCTCTGCGATTCGCCCGTGGCCCGAAAGGTCGGAGTCAGTGACTCCGCGGATTTCGTATCTGCACGGGGAACCGCTGCGGCGCTCGCGCTGCGGCGGTTGCTTCGCCTGCGGGTGCCTTGGCTACCCGGCCGGCGATCGGATGGACGGCCACCGGCACGCGGGTCTCGTCGACCCAGAAGCGGGCGTGACGGGGTGCATCGATGGCCAGAGCCAGGCTCGGCTGCGCCGCGGGCATTCCGACGAGTGCCGCCTTGATGATTCCGTTCACTGATCCGCTCCTTCCTGTGCTCGAGGGCTTCCACCTGTGAGGTGACCCGTTACGGACATACGAGTCTCTCCCCGTGCTGACGAATCCAGAGTAGGCGGGGCGACGCGAATCGCACAACCTATTTTTGACCTGCGGTTTCGTGTCCTGGACCACCGGTCATCCGCGGCGAGCGCCCCCTCGCGCCCGGACCAACTCCACAACCGCGCCACCCAACTGCTCCAGCTTCACCGGCCCGATCCCGGGGATGGACCCCAACGCCGCGGTGTCGGCCGGACGGCGATCGGCGATCGCCTCCAGCATCGCGTCGGTGAGCACGGCCAGTTCGCCGATACCGCGCTCCTGTGCGTGGTCACGGCGCCAGGCGCGCAGTGCCGCCAGCAGTTCGTCACCCTGCTCTTCGATGCGACAGCTGCCGCACCGGCCACGCACCCGCGACTCCGGGTTCACCAGGTCGGCGCCGCACTCGACACAGCGACCACTGCGTCGCGGGTCCAGTTCGATCCCGTCCAGGAAGCGGGTCCGGCGACGCGTGACGCGACCCGCCCCGGTGCGCGACAGACTCCACGACAGGTACAGATGCACCCGCGCGCGGGTGATGCCCACATAGAACAGCCGACGCTCTTCCTCGATGGCCTCGGCTCCGTTGCTGATCGCCTGTGCGATCGGTACCGATCCCTCGGTGAGCCCGACGAGGAAGACCGCATCCCATTCCAGTCCCTTGGCCGCATGCAGCGACGCCAAGGTGATCCCGGTGCGTTCGGGTGTGTGGCGTTCCTCGGCACGCGTGGTCAGCTCGGACACCAGCCTGCGCAACGACATGCCCGGCTCGTCTGCGAGTAGTTCGTCGACGACGGACATCAACGCCCGCAGGGATTCCCACCGGGCCTTGGCGTGCGGGCCGGCCGGCTCGTCGGCGCCGAGTCCGAGCGGCGCCAGCACCGCGCGCACCACTCGGGCGGTATCGGCGTCCGCCGGCAGATCGTCGCGAGCGGCGACGTCGGTGAGTTTGCGCATGGCCTGCACGATCTCGGTCCTGGTGAAGAATGCCTCGGCGCCGCGGACCTGATAAGAAATGCCGGCCTCGGTCAGCACCTCCTCGAACCGCTCCGATTGCGCGTTGACCCGGTACAGGACCGCGATCTCGGCGGGCGGGGTGCCCGCGTTGACCAGGTGTTTGATCTGCGCAACCACCCCGCGCGCCTCACGCATGTCATCGGCGAACTCGGCCGGCCGCGGGGCCGGTCCCCTATCACGCTGACCGATCAGTTCGAGACGCGTACCCGGGCTGCGTTCCTCGGCCGCCCCGATGACCTGGTTGGCGACGGCGACGACCTCCGGTGTGGACCGATAGTCACGCTCGAGGCGGACGAGGGTGGCCTCCGGGAAGCGACGGGTGAAACCCAGCAGATAGTCGGCGGTGGCCCCGGCGAAGGAGTAAATGGTCTGGTTGGCGTCGCCGACCACGGTCAGGTTGTCGCGTTCGCCGAGCCAGGAATCGAGCAGGCGCTGTTGCACCGGGGTGATGTCCTGGTACTCGTCGACGACGAAACAGCGGTAACGGGCGCGGAAGTTGGCCGCGGCATCCGGCTCGCGCAGGATCTCGCCGGCATAGATGATCAGGTCGTCGAAATCGAGCAACAGGTGCGAACCGTCGCGTTTCGCCGCCTCGTACGCGTCGTAGACCGCGGCGACCACGTCATGACCGAACGGCGCGTCCCGGCCGGCGGTGGCGGCGCGAGCCGGGTAGTCGGCCGGGCTGATGAGCGAGCCCTTCGCCCACTCGATCTCGGTGGCCAGATCGCGTAGCGATTCACTCGTGGTGGTCACCCCGACCCCGCGTGCGGCGTGGGCCACCACCGGCAGTTTGTGATCGAGCAGTTCCCAGGTCAGGCCGCGCGGCCAGAAATAGCGCAGTTGACGGAGAGCCGCGGCGTGGAAGGTCTGAGCCTGAACCGACACCCCCGGACCGCTGATCTCCAACGCGCGCAGCCGCGACCGCAACTCGCCGGCCGCCCGGGTGGTGAAGGTCACCGCCAGAACATGGCCCGGACTCACCTGACCGCTGTCGATCAGGTGAGCGATGCGGCGAGTGATGGTGCGGGTCTTGCCGGTTCCGGCACCGGCCAGCACACAGACCGGCCCACGGGGTGCCATCACCGCCCGCTGCTGCTCGGGGTCGAGACCGTCGAGGATGCGGTGAGGATCGGGCACCGGTTCACTATGCCATCGGTCGCCGACATCGCGAACGGGCCCGCTCCGGGGTGGCTCAGACGCCGAGCTTGGCCTTGACCTCGGCCACCGACGGGTTGGTCGCAGTGGTGCCGTCGGCGTAGAGCACGGTCGGAACCACGTGGTTGCCGCCGTTGACGCTGCCGACGAATTCGGCGGCGTCCGGATTCAGCTCGATGTCCACTTCCTGCCAGGTCAGACCGAGACTCTTGAGCCCGGTCTTGAGGCGGGCACAGAAACCACACCAACTCGTGGTGTACATGGTCAGTTCGCCGGTGTCGGAAACCCGGGCCGAGGCGTCGTCGTCGATCACGTTGCTCATGTCCCCCATAACAGCACGAATCCCGCTGCTGTTCCCACTCATCGGGTTCGAGACCGGACGGCTCGGTGTCCGGACAGTTCAGTGCTCGGCGTAGGCCCACGCCGTGATCAGCGAACGGGCGATGGAGATCGAGCCGGGTAGCCGGAGTCGGCGTCCGTCGGAGCTGGTGCCCACCGCGCCGTCGCCACGGACCCACTCGCTGCCGTTCTCGAGCGCCTCGATCACCTCGGCACGCTCGAACCAGGCCGCGTCGCCGATCTCACCGTCCAAGAACTGCAGCGGCGTGGCGGGGTCGCCGAGAGCAGAGAAACCGAGCATCAGCGACCGCGGGAACGGCCACGGCTGGCTGCCCAGATACCGCGGCTCGGCAACGGTGATGCCGACCTCCTCGTACACCTCCCGCAGAACACACTGCTCCAGCGACTCACCGGGCTCGACGAATCCGGCGAGCGTCGAATACCAACCGTCGGGCCACACCGACTGTCGCCCCAACAGGACCCGGTCGGCCCCGTCGTGGACGACGGTGATGATCGCCGGATCGGTGCGCGGGAACTCGTCTACACCGGTGTCCGGGTGCCGGCGCACCCAACCGCCCCGCGCCGGTCGGGTGGGCGTGCCATCCACCGGCGAAAACGCCGCGGTGGCATGCCAATTGAGAATACCCAGGGCCGTCGCCAGCAGACCTGCGTCGTCGGCGGTCAGCCCGTGGGCGCCGCGGCGCGGATCGTCGGCGCGGCCGTCGAGTTCGCTGACCCGCACTGTCCACAGGTCGCTGCTCCCGACGCCGAGAAACACCGCGTCCATCGGCGGTCGGTCACCGAGGTCGGTGGCTTCGATCCATCGCAGGCCACCGTCGTCGGCCACCGGATACCGCCCGGCCTGATCGATCTGCAGCACCCGCGCCGTCGGCCAACCCGACTGCATCCGGTCCGGGTCGTCGCGGATCTCGTCGGCCCGGTCGAACCTGGCCTGCGCCAGCAGCGGCGGGCGGGCCAACGTGAAGTGGGCCATCAGTCCTGACCTCCCTTGCGCACATACAGCAGTCGGTCGCCGACCTCGATTTGTTCGACCTCGCTGTCGTCCACGCGATGCAAGACGCCGTTGCGCACCACCCCGAGCACGAGGTCGCGGGTGTGCGCCGGAGATCCGCCGGTCTCGGTGGGGTCGACTTCGCGTTCGGCGATGGCGTAGCCGGCGTCGGGGGTGAGCAAGTCCTCGATCACCTCCACCACCGACGGGGTCATGGTGGCGATGCCGAGCAGCCGGCCGGCGGTCTCCGACGACACGACAACCGAGTTCGCACCCGACTGACGCATCAGGTGGGTGTTCTCCGACTCGCGGATCGACGCGACGATCTTGGCCCGGGGATTGAGTTCGCGGGCGGTCAGGGTGGCCAAGACCGCGGTGTCGTCACGGTTGGCGGCCACCACGATGCTCGCCGCATGGGCCACCCCCGCCAAGCGCAGGATGTCGGACTTGGTGGCGTCGCCGCGGACGGTGACAAGCCCGTCTGCGGCCGCGGCCTCGAGCACATCGGCATCGGCGTCGACCACGACGATCTCGGCCGGTTTGATGCCGTCACCGATCATCGCGTCCACCGCGGTTCGTCCCTTGGTGCCGAATCCGATCACGACGGTGTGGTTACGCACGCTGTTCCTCCAACGCTGGATCTTGAGGGCCTGCCGGGATCGCTCGGTCAGCACCTCGAGCGTGGTGCCGATCAACACGATCAGGAACAGCACGCGCAGCGGGGTGATCACCAGCAGGTTGATCAGGCGGGCAAACGGGGTCACCGGGGTGATGTCGCCGTATCCAGTGGTCGACAACGTCACCGCCGAGTAATACAGAGCATCCAGAAACGAGAGCTCCCCGCCTTGGGAGTCCTTGTAGCCGTCCCGGTCGAGGAACACGATCACCGACGTCAGGAACAGGGCGATGACCGCGAACACGACGCGCTTGCCGATCGCCCGTCCCGGACTCTGTTGCAGTTCCGGGATGCGGACGACCCCGACCAGTGCGTAGTCGGGCCCCTCCGACAAGTGCTCGGATCGTAGCCGGCTGCCGAATCCACGAGGTCGTCTCAAATGTGCCGCCGTTCGTTCACGAGGCGAATCTAGCTCATTTCGCGAGCAAAGCCGCGAGTGCAGGTCGATCGGGCAGGTCATCGGGTTCCAGGGTGTAGCCGGACCGCACGTAGTGAAATGCCGCGCGCACCTTCTCCAGCGGGACCCCGGCCAACTGCGCCCAGGCGATCCGGTAGGCGGCGAGTTGCACGAACAGCGACTCGCGGCGGGCCGGCTCGGGCACCGAACCGGTCTTCCAGTCCACCACCAGCCAGCCGCCATCGGATTCGGCGAACACCGCATCGATGCGGCCGCGGATCACGGTGGGACCGATGACCGTCTCGAACGGCACCTCGACCTCGGTGGGGCTGCGCTGAGCCCAGCGCGACGCGAGGAAGGACGCACGCAGCTCCTCGAGGTCGGTGTCGGGAGCCGCGGTGGCGTCGGCCGCACCGGGCAGTTCGTCGATGTCGAGGAGTCGGGTGGCGCCGAACCAGCCCTCCACCCAGGCGTGGAAGGCGGTGCCGCGGCGCGCGGTCGGGTTGGGTGCGAATGGGGTGGGGCGACGCAGCCGCCGCGCGAAGGCCGCCTCGTCGGCGTCGAGTTCGACGAGCTGGCTGACCGACAGGTGCGTCGGCAACGCCACGTCGACCTCCGCGGTGTTGATGCGGTGGTGCTCGGCCAGCAGAGCGTCCACCTCGGCGCGCCAGGCGGCGATCTCCCGAGCCGACTCGGTCAGGTCTGCTTCCGAGGTCACCGACGCTCCGGACCCGGGTGTGATGTCAGTGGCCGACGCCTCGAACAGCGTCGGTGTGCCGCGCGCGGCGATCGCGTCTTCCACCAGTCGTGCCGCGGCGTCGACCGCGTCTCGCCGCTCCCCCAGCACGTCCCGAGGCCACGGCGCGCTCGCGATCTCGTCGGCCAACGGATTGGTTGCGTCCTGCGCCGGCTCGTCGGCGTCGACATCGATCGCCATGCCGGTCGAGTCGACGGTCGGATCGTCGATCGCCGCGGTGACGATCGCGCGGATCTCGGCGAAGAACTCCGACCCACCGCGCGGTCGGTCGCCGCTCTCCGACCAGTGGTGGGCGGAGATCAGCAACGTCTCCTTGGCTCGGGTGAGCGCGACATAGAGCAGCCGCCGGTCCTCTTCGAGCCGACGCTGCGCGATGGCCTCCTTGTGCTCGGTCAGCGCCACTTCGAGTTCCTTGCGGTCGGCGACCGCGTGCAGGTCGAGCGGCGGGAAGCCCTCCGCGTTCGCACCGTCGGCGAGGTCGCCGCGCAATTGCGCGGGCAGTTCCTTGGCACTACCCAACCAGGTGCTGTCGGCACGTCCGCCCGGAAAGATGTTGTGGCACAGATGAGGCAACACCACGACATCCCACTCCAGGCCTTTCGCGGCATGGACGGTGAGGATCTGCACGCGTTGTTCGGCGACCTCGATGCGACCGGGCTCGAGCCCCTTCTCGATGGTCTCGGCGGTCTCGAGGAACGCCAACAAGCCGGGCAGATTCGCACCCGACCGTTCGGCGTAGGTGGTCACGTACTCCGCGAATGCATCGAGGTGCTCACGGCCGGTGATCGCACCACGCATCCGGCGCGCCCGGATCTGCGCCTCCACGGCCACTCCGATGGTGTTCTCCACGTCGGCGACCAATTCGGGCAACGGCTGGCCGATCCGGCGGCGCAGCGACTCCAATTGGGCGCCGAACGTCCGAATACGCCGAAAACCCTCCTCGCTGTATCGATGTGGCTCTCCCGGGTCGACCAACGCATCGGCGATGCCTGCGCGATCCACGATCTCGGTGGGCAGCACCGCATCCAACGCGTTGTCGAGCGCCTCGCGCGAGGCGACGATGCCGTTGGCGGCAGTGAACTCGACGGCTGCGAGCTCGGTGGCGCGTTTCCACAGTGACGCGAGGTCGCCCGCGCCGAGTTGCCATCGGGCGCCGGTCAGCAACCGCATCGCCGCCGTACCGGCCATCGGATCGGCGATAAGGCGCAGCATTGCCACCACGTCCTCGATCTCCGGCACGTGCAGCAGCCCGCCGATGCCGACCACCTCGGCAGGAATGCCACGGCTCTCCAGTTCGGCCGCCAAGGGCGCCGAATCGTCGTTGCGGCGCACCAGGATCGCGGTGGTCGGTGGCGGCTCACCGGCCGCCTCGGCGCCTCGGTAGAGGCGTTCGACGTGTTCGCCGATCCAGCGCCGTTCGTCGACGACGGTCTCGGTGAGGGCGAGGTCGACGGTGCCGGTGGGCGCGTCCGGCCGGGGCCGCAACACGCTGACCGGGATGCCGCGGCGCCGCAGCTCTTCGGATGTCTGGTTGGCCAACCGCAGAGCGTGTGCCGAATTACGCCAACTCGTCAGCAATTCCAGGCGCACCGCAGGGGTGCCGTCGGACTGACGGAAGTCGTCGGTGAAGCGAGGCAGGTTGGCCGCCGAGGCCCCACGCCAGCCGTAGATCGACTGGATGGGATCGCCGACCGCGGTAACCGCGACCGATCCGCGCGCCGATCGTTTCGGCGCGCCCGGCGCCACACCGAACAGTGTGGCGAGCAGGATGCGCTGCGAGTGGCCGGTGTCCTGGTACTCGTCGAGCAACACCGCCTTGAACGAGGTGCGTTCGGCAGCGGCGACTTCCGGGTTCCGCATCACCAGCCGGGCCGCCAGGGACATCTGGCTGCCGAAATCGAGGGCCGTCGCCGCCCGCATCGTCTCACCCAGCGCGATGACCATCGGGATGAGTTCGCGCCGCTCGTCGATGACGTCCTGGATCTTCAGCAACGCCTGAGTCGGGGTGTCGCGCTGACGCGGTCCCTTCGGCAGTGTGTCGATCAGCTGGTACAGGTCGTCACCGGCGCGACGGAGGTCGTCGAAGTCGACCAGGTGCTCGGCCATGTCGCCGTAGAGCTTCAGCACCGCTTCGGTGACGCTGGCCGGCACCTTGGTGGTCTGCAGCTCGCCGGTCCAGTTGGACACCACCGAGAACGCCATCTGCCACAACTCCGTCTCCGACAGGAGTGTGGAGTTGGGTTCCACCGGCAGCAGCAGACCGTAGTCGGCGATGAGCCGCCCGGCGTAGGCGTGATAGGTACTCACCTCGGGGTCACCGCCGCTCAGCCGGGCGGCGATGGCACCGTCGACATCCCAGCCGCGCAACGCCGAGGACCCCGCCAGCATCGACAGTCTTCGCCGGATACGCGCGCCGAGCTCACTGGCCGCCTTCCGCGTGAACGTCAGGCCGAGCACCTCGTCGGGAGCGACGAGACCGTTGGCCACCAGCCACACCACCCGAGAGGCCATGGTCTCGGTCTTGCCCGCACCGGCGCCCGCCACCACCAACACCGGCTCCATCGGTGCCTCGATCACCGCGACCTGTTCGGGCGTCGGAGTCGGCAGACCAAGGGCGGCGGCGATCGCGACGGCCGAGATCGTGGGCCGCTCAGTCATCGATCACCGTCTTCCCACGAAGCTGGGCCGGACAGCTCGACGCCAGCGCGCAATGACTGCATCCGGGGTTGCGGGTGGCGGCGAACACCGGACCGACGCTGGCACGGGCGGCATTGCGCACCACCGAGATCCACTCGTCGACCTGCTCGGTGCTCAGTGGCTCCTGGACACGTTCGGCCGCGCCGGTGTTCTTGTTCGCCGACGATACGTACACCAGCCGTCCACCGCCGGGCTGCACCGGCTCGGACTGTCCACTCGTCGCCCCGCCGAGGGCCAACGCCAGCTGATAGGTGGCCAGCTGGGCGTGCTCCTGGGCGTCGGCCTTGGTGATCGCCGTCTTGGCCGTCTTCACGTCCACCACCACCGGACGGCCCTGATGATCGCGCTCGAGCCGGTCGATCCGACCCCGCAGCCGCACCGCCATCTCCTGCTCGTCCGCGTCAACCGGAACCGTCGCGTCGATATCGGCCTCCACCCCCACTTCGGACAGCTCGTCGCGTGAGATCCGCAGCCAGTCCCGGAAGTTGGTGAGCATCGCTTCGGCGCGTTCGAGTTCACGGACCGAGTACCACGCCGCGCCGGTGTCCACCCGATCCCAGATGCCGCGCAGCGCGGCGGTGACCTCAGCCGGTTCGATCTGGCCGGCGACCGCCTGGACGAGCGTGTGGACCAGGCTGCCGGTCAGCGCCGGCGTCCCGTCCCCGTCGCGGCCGCCATGACGCTCGAGCACCCATCGCAACGAACACCGGGTCAGCGCCTCGACGTTTGAGGGCGACAACGTCACCGGCCCCCGGTCGGGAGCCCACAACGCGATCTCGGCGCTGGGCCCGCCCAGGCCGTACCAGTCCCGGGGCGCGGCACCAGGGATATCGGAATCCGACAGTTGGGCAAGAAGTTCCGCGGCCGCGCGGGCCTTCTCTCCCGGACCGTCGGGACCGATGTCACCGACCACCTCGGAGCGCAGCGTCGCCACCAACGACGGCAGCGACAGCACACGGTCGACCCCCGGGTCCAGAGGCAATTCGGCCAATGCCTTGTCCGCCGTGCCGTCGGCACCGAGATCGTCGGCATCGGGCAGGGCGGTGCCCCGGAACCGACGGATGGCGTCGGCAATCTCGACGACGAACCGCGACGGCGAGGCATCACCGCCGCCGTCCTCCACCGCGGTGACGAGCAGTCGACGACGCGCGCGAGTACACGCCACCAGCAGCAATCGGCGTTCGTCGGCGAGCGCCGACCGCGACCGCGCGACCGTGTCCAGGGCATCCGGGTCGAGACCGTCGAGCAGATCGACGAGTTGTCCGGTCGCCAGCACGCTGCCACGACTGCGCAATGACGGCCACAGCCCATCGAGAACCCCGGCCACGGCCACCACGTCCCACTCGCGGCCGGCGGCAGCGTGCGCCGAGAGCACCGTGACCGCGTCGTTGGCCGAGCCGGCCAATCGACTGTCCCGCGGAATCTGCAGCGCCGCCAGGTACCGCACGAATCCGGCCGGCCCCGCCGCGGGCAAGGTATCGACGAAATTGGCGGCGGCCTCGAACATGGCCATCACGGCATCGAGATCGCGGTCGGCCTGCTCACCCGCCGGTCCGCCACGGATCGCGCTCGCCGCCCACCGTCGTTCCAGGCCGGTGGCCTGCCATGCCGCCCAGAGTGTCTCCTCGACCCCACGTCGAGCGCGATGGGCACGATCGGCGGCCGCTATGACGTCGAGAGTGCGCACCAGCGGGCGGGCCTCAGCCTCGGTCAGCGCCGCGATGTAGCGGGCGGCGACGTCAGGGTCGAGCAACGCCCGCCGAATCGCGATCAGCGAATCGGTGGCCGCGCCTCCCCCGCTGCGCTCGTCGAGACGCCGCACACCGCGACGTAGTCGGCGCATCGCGCCGGGATCGGCGCCACCGACCGGACCACCCAGTAGGGCCACCGCATCGTCGATCGTGAACTCATGGTCCGCGGCCGATCCGTCGTCCACCGCCGATTTGTCCACAGCGTCCGGCGCTGCCGGTTCGCCATCCGCCCTGTCGCGATCAGCCGGTTGTCCGGCCAGCTCCCGTTCGGCCGACTCCCGCTGCGCCAGATCCCGCGCAGCCACCACGCGTAGGACACCCATCAGGGCGCCGACGGCCCGTTGGCGATGCAACGGCAGATCGCTGGTGGGCGTCGTCACCGGCACCCCGGCCGAGCGGAAGGCGCGCCGCAACGCAGGCAAGGCCAGCGACACCGACCGCACCACCACCGCCATCCGCGACCACGGCACGCCACCGAACAGATGCGCGCGACGCAACAGGTCGGCGACGGCGGTCGCCTCCTTGGCCGCCGAGCTGAAGACCTTCACCTCCGCACCCCCGGGCAATGGATCCGTGTCATCGCCGTCGGCCTCGTCGGTCGGCCTCGGATACGGGTGCGACCGGGCGCCGGGCAGCCGAGCTGCGAGCGCGGCACCGACCGCCGCGATTTCGGGATGGTTGCGGAAAGTCTTTTCCAGCAGAACATCTCGCGGAGCGCCGAGGTCGGTCAGCTCGTCGGCGAATCGCGGACTGGCCCCGCGAAAACCGAACACCGATTGATCGGTGTCCGCTGCGATGATCGTCGAATCCGCGCCCGTCCCGATCAACGTCACCAACGCCGCCGCCTGCGGGTCGAGGTGCTGAGCGTCGTCGACCAGCAGATGCCGAATTCGTCGGCGCTGCCCGGCGAGCAGATCCGGATCGGTCGCAAACGCCGACAGCGCCGAACCGATGAGTTCGGCCGCATCCACCGCGGGCGCCGATGCGCCGGGGGCGTCGGCACCGACTGCGCCGCGCAACAACATGTTCTGCTCGTACTGCGCGTAGGCACGACCGGCCGCCACCCATTCCGGCCGGCGGTGTTCGCGTCCCAGCGCGGTCAGTTCCTCGGGTCCCACGCCACGCTCGGCAGCCCGCATCATCAGGTCGCGTAGTGCCTGTGCGAATCCATCGGTGCCCAGCGCCGGCCGCAGCCGTTCCGGCCAGTACCGGGCGCCGTCCTCGATGTCACCGGCCAGCAGTTCGCGCAGCACCATGTCCTGCTCGGACCCGGTGATCAGGCGGGGCGGCGGATTGCCGTGCGCGGAGGCCTGCAGCCGCAACACCGCGAAGGCGTAGGAGTGCACGGTGCGCACCAATGGTTCACGCAGCGCGCGGTTCTCGACGCCACCGTCCGCACCCCCCGAGGTCGCCGACAACACCCGTCGGGTGATCTCTTCTCGCAACGAGGCCGCGGCACGTCGGGACGCCGCGAGCACCAGAACGGACTCGGCATCCACATCGTCACGCAACAGCCGCGCGACCGCGGCGTCGACGATGACCGACGTCTTTCCCGTACCCGGGCCACCGTGTACCCGGACAGGCGACCACGACCGCGACGAATCCCGCGTCACCGCCGATTCGATCACCTCGGTGACCTCCGCGGGCCATTGCCGCGTACGGTCGTCGACGCCCGGTGCCGCGGTCAGTCGGGTACGCAGCGCCGTCCCCGCGGTGGGGTGGGAATCGCTGCGTCGGGCCATGTCCCCATGGAAGCACGCGCCACCGACAGCCTCGGCGAGCAGCACCGTGAAGATGGCGTGCCAACGCAGTCGCCACGCTGCTACGGCAGGATGGCGTCATGCCGTTGACCACCCACACATTCGGACCCGATACCGGCGACGCCGCAGCTGTCCTGGCCATCCATGGCCTCACCGGCCACGGCCGCCGGTGGGCGGCACTGGCCGGCGACCAGCTACCCGACCTGCGCCTGATCGCACCTGATCTCCTCGGCCACGGCCACTCGCCGTGGACACCGCCGTGGTCCTACGAAGACCACGTCGACGCGTTGGTCGCAGTTGTCGACGAGCACATCCCTGCCTCTGCGCGTCCATTCGTGATCGTCGGTCACTCGTTCGGCGGAGCGCTCGCCGTCCGGCTGGCCCATCGTCTCGGCGATGCGGTCGCGGGGTTGGTGTTGCTCGACCCGGCGCAGGGTCTCGACCCCTCGTGGGCGCTGGAGGTCGCCACCGACAGCCTGGCCCACTGGGACTACGCCGACGCCGATCACGCCCGGTCGGCGAAACGCAGCGAGGGGTGGGCGGACATCCCGGAGACGTTGTTGGACAAGGAGATCGATGAGCACCTGGTTCCCGTGGCCAACGGCCGGGTGGGATGGCGGGTGAGTGCGCCGGCGGCGGCCACGGCGTGGAGTGAGATGGCCCGCGAGGCGTTGCTCCCACCGACCGGACTGTCGACGGTGGTCGTGGTGGCCGATCGCGTCCGGCCACCGTTCGTGGGCCCCGACTTCCTCGCATCCTGCGCGGACGCGGAGTCGATTCGGGTGGTACATGCCGACTGCGGGCACATGGTGCCGTACCTGGAGCCGGAACTCACCGCGACGTTGATCCGCGAGATTCTCGAGCAGGTCTGAGATGGCCGCCATCACTGATGACGACGTGGAGCGGGTGCGGGGACTGGTCGCGGCGATCCCGGAAGGCATGGTGACCACCTACGGTGACCTCGGCCATGCGGCCGGGTTGTCCAGCCCGCGGATCGTAGGCGCGATCATGCGGACCGATTCCGGTGACCTCCCTTGGCATCGCGTGGTCCCCGCCTCGGGCCGCCCGACCCCACACCTGGCCGAGCGACAGTTGGCGAGGCTGCACGCCGAGGGCGTTCCCATCCGAGACGGGCGGGTCGTCCTCCGCGAGTGCCGCTGGAGACCCGGCATCGATGACTGACCGGGGGTGATCGGCTCTCTGGCGGGACCGTGATGTGATCTCGATACGCCACTCACTCCGTTCGCGGCCATCCACCGGAGGTCGCCATTGGGGTCAGCCGCTGACCGGCGCCTGACGACGGTATGGGCTGATCGCGGCGCGCATGCGCGTGACGATGAGGTCCACGATGCGCTGATCGGCTCCGAGCGGATCGGCGACGACATCGGCACCGTAGGTGTGCAGTCGCTGATGGAACAACCCAGGCGCCAGCAGATAACTCGCGATGGCCACGCGGCGTCCGTTCCGCGATGCCCGTTCGACAGCTTCGGGAACCGACGGCGTCGCGGTGGTGATGAAGCCCACTTCGACACGTCCGCCGATGATCGACTCCAGCTGCCGGGCAGCGAGATGCACTTGGCCGCAAGCGCTCTCGTCAGACGAGCCGGCCGCGGCCAGCACCACCGAGTCACCCGGCTCCCAACCGGCCTCGACGAGCCGCAGGCGGGCCACATCGGCGATGGCCGGATCCGGCCCGAGCGCCCGGGTGACGATCGTGTCGCAACGCCCCGCTGCCTCGACATGCTGCGGCAGATCCTTGCGGACGTGATACCCCGACGCCAGGAACGCCGGTACCAACACCGCCGGGCGGTCGACATCGGCGATGACCTCGGCCGGGGTGGGGCCGAGCACGTCGACGAAGGCGGTGCGGGTGGTACCCACCTGCTTTCCGACGGCCTCGGCGATCTCCGCGATCACGCTGACGCCGTGCGGATTTCGGGTGCCGTGAGCGACCAGCACCGGGCTGACGTCACGCAGCCGGTCGCCGAACGGCAGGTACTGACGAGTGTGTCGATGCCTCATTCCCCGTCCTCTTCCCCCTCGTATTCCAGGTCGACAGCGAGTCGATATCCCCGCTTGACCACGGTCTGGATCATCTTCGGATCACCCAGTGCATTGCGCAGCCGGGCCACTGCCACTTCCACGGCGTGGGTGTCGGAGCTGTCGCCGGGCAGTCCGGCCAGCAGCTCGTGGCGCGAGACCACCCGACCGGGTGAGGCAGCGAGTGCCTTGAGCATGATCAAACTGGTCGCCGACATATCACGCAGCGCGCCGTCGACGATCACCGCCTGACCGCGGATGGCGGTGTCGTGACCGTGAACTCGCAAGTTGTGACTTCTCCGGGGCAACTCGTCGGTGATCAACCGCACCAAGGCGCCGAGTCGATACCGTTTCGGATAACTGGTCGGGATCTGCAACGCCTCCAACGGACCGGCGGTGACCGAACCCACGCACATCACCGGCACCGCCGTCCGCATCGCGTGCACGAACTGCGGCAGCTTGCCGAGTTCTTTGGCGCGCGTGAGGATCGACGCCGCGGCCGGCGCGCTGGTGAAGGTGATCGCGTCGAGATCGCCGCGTACCACTGCGCCGATCATGCGATCGATCCGATCGACGTCGGGATGCATGTTCCAGCGATACACCGGGATCGGTAGCACCTGGGCGCCAGCGGCACGCAGCACTGCGCAGAAGTCCGGCAAGGGCTCCCATTCGGTGGTCGCACCGTGTAACTGGACCGCGATCCGCACGCCCTCGACCCCCTCGTCCAGCAACCGGTCGAGCACCTCCGACGACGACTCGCTTCCCGGAGACCACTCTTCGCGCAACCCGGCCGCCCGTATCGCGCCCTTGGCCTTCGGTCCACGGGCGATGAGCCGACTCTTTCCCAACGCGGTGATCAGCGGCTCGGCCCCGCCCCAGCCGTCGGCGGCCTCCACCCAGCCACGAAAGCCGATACCCGTGGTGGCGACCATCAGTTCCGGTGGATCGGCAATGATCGTCTCGGTCACCTGCTCGAGTTCGGTGTCGTCGACGAGCGGCAGGATCCGGATCGTCGGAGCGGCCATCACCTCGGCACCCCGGCGTTCGAGCAGCGCAGCGAATTCCTCGGCGCGCCGCGCCGCGGTGATCCCGATGGTGAATCCGGCCAGTGGTAGGGCCTCGGCGTCGTCGGCGAGGGCCGTGTCTTTGCTGTTGCTCATCGGCGCTGGAAGTACACCTCGACAATGTCGTCGACCACCCGTACGGCGTAGCTGGGCACCGACATCGCTTCGTCGTCGAGGCAGATGCCGGAGCGCAGCGAGAACACCTGCTTGCCCAGCGGGCTGGCAACGGTCGGCTCGCCGCCGCGGTCGCCGGTGACGCCGCGGGACAGCACCGCTGCGCGTGCGAACGGGTCGATGTTGCCGATGGCGTACAGCCGGGTCCGTCCCACCACCGCTTCTCGGTCGGTCTCCACCGCAGGGATGCGGAAGAGCGCGGCCTGCTCGAAGTCGGGACCCAACACACCGGCCCCTCGTCCGATGGCGAGATCGGCCAGGGCGCACGCACGGATCCACTGTCCGGGTACGGCCTCGGCATGCGTGGTCGGGTCAGCGGGTTGGTTCGCCGTCGATCGCGCAGCGACTGTCATGTCGGCACTCCTTCACGTTCTGTTGCGTCGTTGGTGGCGGACTCGGTGTCGACGCGGCCGGGCATCGACGGCATGTCGAGCAGCACCGGGATCTTGCGCTCGACGTCGGTGTCGGTGAACTGGATCGTCGGATCGACCACCTCCGGTGCGTTGACGAACGAGACGAAGCGCTTGAGCTTATCCTCGTCCTCGAGTACCGCAGCCCACTCGTCGCGGTAGCCCTCGACGTGGCGTTCCATGGCCGCTTCGAGATCGGCCGCGAGACCCAGGCTGTCGTCGCAGACCACCGCCTTCAGATGATCGAGTCCGCCCTCCATCGCCTCCAGCCACGGCGCGGTACGCTGCAGGCGATCGGCGGTGCGGATATAGAACATCAGGTATCGATCAATGTAGGCGACCAGCGTCTGGTCATCCACTCCGCTGGCCAGCAGTTGGGCGTGTTTCGGGCTCTGTCCGCCGTTACCGGCCACGTAGAGGTTCCACCCGTTCTCGGTGGCGATGACACCGACATCCTTGCCCCGCGCCTCGGCGCATTCGCGGGCACAGCCCGACACACCGAACTTCAGTTTGTGCGGCGACCGCAGGCCCCGGTAGCGCTTCTCCAGAAAGACGGCCATGCCGACGGAATCCTGCACACCGTAGCGGCACCAGGTGGACCCGACGCAGCTCTTCACCGTGCGCAGGCTCTTGCCGTAGGCGTGCCCGGATTCCATGCCGGCGTCGACGAGGCGACGCCAGATCTCCGGGAGCTGGTCGACGCGGGCGCCGAAGAGGTCGATGCGCTGACCACCGGTGATCTTGGTGTACAGACCGAAGTCACGGGCGATCTCACCGATCACGATGAGCTGTTCGGGGGTCACCTCCCCGCCCGGCATGCGCGGGACGACCGAGTAGGAGCCGTTCTTCTGCATGTTGGCGAGGAAGTGGTCGTTGGTGTCCTGCAGGGACGCCTGCTCGCCGTCGAGGATGTGGTCGCTCGACGTGGAGGCCAGGATGGACGCCACCGTCGGCTTGCAGATGTCGCAGCCTTGACCGCTGCCGTAGCGGTCGATGATCTCGGAGAACGTGCGGATACCGGTGACCGAGATGATCTCGTACAGTTCGGCGCGCGACTGCTCGAAGTGCTCGCACAGGGCCTTGGACAGTTCCACACCAGAGGCCGCCAGTAGCGACTTGACGCTGGGCAGACAGCCACCGCAGGTGGTTCCGGCGCAGGTGGTCTTCTTGATGTCGGCGATCTCGCAGGCGCCGTCGGCGATCGCCGAGCAGATGGTTCCCTTGGAAACGCCGTTACACGAACAGATCTCGGCCTCGTCGGGCAGCGCGTCCACGCCGACCGCGGGACCCGAGGCCGGCGCGATCAGCGCAGCCGGGTCACCCGGGATCTCGCTGCCCACCATCGGTTTGAGCAGCGCGTATGCCGACGCATCACCCACGAGGATGCCGCCGAGCAGTGTCTTGGCGTCGTCGGAGACCACCACTTTCGCGTACCGCCCGGCAACGGGGTCGTGGTAGACGATCTCCAGCGCGTTCTCGGTGGTCGCCATGGCGTCACCGAAGCTGGCCACGTCGACACCGAGCAATTTGAGCTTGGTCGACATGTCCGCACCGGGGAAAGTGGACTGCTGCCCGAGGAGTTGGTCGGCCACCACCTCGGCGGTGCTGTATCCGGGCGCGACGAGCCCGTAGCAACGACCCTCGACTGCGGCGACCTCCCCGATCGCGTACACGTCGGGATCATCGGTTCGGCATGAGGTGTCGACCAGCACGCCGCCACGTTCGCCGACCGCAAGACCGGCGTCGCGGGCCACCTGGTCGCGCGGCCGCACGCCCGCCGAGAACACGACCAGGGCGGCATCGATCTCGCTGTCGTCGCTGAGCGTCACGGTGAGCCCGCCGGAGTCGGAATCGGCGATGTCGGCCGTTCCGACGCCGGTGTGCACAGTCAACCCCAGGTCGGTCACCAGGTTCTCCAGGACCGACCCGCCCCCGTCGTCGACCTGCATGGGCATCAACCGTGGCGCGAACTCCACCACATGGGGGGTCATCCCCATCAGCTTCAGCGCATTGGCCGCCTCCAGTCCCAACAGACCGCCGCCCACGACGATGCCGGGCGCACCCGGTCCGGCTGCCTCGGCGGCCGCCCGGATGGCGTCCAGATCATCGAGCGTGCGATAGACGAAACATTTGTCGTTGTCGTGTCCGGGAACCGGCGGGACGAAGGCATATGACCCGGTGGCAAGCACGAGAGCGTCATAGTCGATTTCCCGTCCCACCGACGTCACCACCCGCCGGCCCGCGCGGTCGACGTCGGTCACGACTTCACCCAGGTGGGTCACGACGTGATCGTCACCCGCGTAGGTGTTGCCATCCAGTGCCAGCGAATCCCGCTGCCAGGCACCGACATACGAGGACAGTCCGACGCGGTCGTAGGCGGGATCGGCCTCTTCGGAAACAACTTCGATCCGCCAGGTGTCGTTGATGTCGCGGGTACGGAGGGTCTGCACGAAGCGGTGACCCACCATGCCGTGGCCGACCACGACTACGGTCTTGGATTCGCTGGTCACTGGTTACTCCTTGTTGATTCTGAGCTGGTCTGGCTCAGGCCATCGCCTTGTCGGCGGGCCCGGAGCCGTCTGTCGTCTCGCCGGCACCGACCGTGTCGGCGGCGACCTGCAGATCGGTGGTCTCGCTGATCACCATCGGACGTCGGACGTAGAACACGTAGGTGATGACTCCAGCGAGAACGTAGAAGCCCATGAAGATCCAAAAGGCAACGGTCGCCGACTGATTCGACTGATAACTCGCCCGCAGCACCAGGTTGATGCCGACGCCACCGAGACCGCCTGCCGCACCGGCGATGCCGATGAGGGCGCCGGACATGCTGCGCGACCACTTGGTCTTGCCCAACGCGTTCAGGCCGGTGAGCTCCTTGGACTTGTTCTCCCAGATGGTCGGGATGATCTTGTAGACCGAACCGTTTGAGATTCCCGAGAGCAGGAACAGCAGGATGAAGCCGACGACGAATGCGCTGAGCACACCCCCGCTGATCTGACCATTGCTGTCGGCGACGGTACCGGCGATGACCAGGATCGCGGCGGACAGCGTCATCGCGGCAAAGCAGTACAGCGTCACCTTGCCGCCGCCGACGCGGTCGGCGAGTTTGCCGCCGTAGGGGCGCGACACAGAGCCGAGCAGCGGCCCGATCCAGGCGATCGTGGCGGCGGCCAGCGCGGGCTTCTCGGCGCCGGCCTCGGTGAAGCTGATGTTGAGGACCTGCGCGAAAGCAAATCCGAAACCGATGAACGATCCGAAGGTGCCGATGTAGAGCAGGCAGATCAGCCAGGTGTCCTTGTGCCGGAGGCAGTCGATCATCGCGCGGCCGCTGGAAGTCTGGTGATCGAGGTTGTCCATGTAGATCGCCGCGCCGACACCGGCCACGGCGAGAGCCACCAGATAGATGGCACAGACGATCTCAGGCTGATCGGAGGCGAGCCAGATGACCGCGAGGCCGATGAGCTGCACCACCGGCACACCGATGTTGCCGCCGCCGGCGTTGAGACCCAGCGCCCAGCCCTTGAGCCGCTGCGGATAGAAGGCGTTGATGTTGGTCATCGACGAGGCGAAGTTGCCGCCACCGAAACCGGTCAGTGCGGCGACGCCGAGGAACCAGCCGAATCCGAACTCGCCCGGGTTCATCATCAGCATCATGGTCAGCGCCGTCGGGATCAGCAGCACGATGGCGCTGAAGATCGCCCAGTTGCGGCCACCGAACCGCGCGGTCGCCTGGGTGTAGGGAATGCGCAGGCAGGAGCCGACGAAAGTGGCGGTCGCCGCGATGATGAACTTCTGATCGAGGCTGATGCCATACTCCGGTCCCATGAACAGGGCCATCACCGAGAACAGCGACCACACCGAGAAGCCGACGTGCTCGCAGATCACCGACCACACCAGGTTTCGCTTGGCGATGGCGGCGTTGCCGTTGTCCCAGGCAGTGCGGTCCTCGGGATCCCAGTCGGTGATCCGGTGGTCACGCGCGAGCGCGGTCCGCACGGATGCGGGAAGTACGGGCATGAGTCATCCAATCGTTGTTGTGGACGCAGTGACCGACGACTCTGTCGGACGATTGGACTCAAAGTTAGGCAGCGTGTGTTGCCGGGATTTTCCCTCGCGTGACCGAAGAGTCACGTTGTGCTCACATCGCGAGGGCGCGCGTGTGAGAAGGACCAGAAGACTCTGACCTGCGCCTACAGCATCAAGCGCACGAGATCGACGACCCGCTGCAGCCCGGGTAGTGCGCCGGCGGTGGCACGCGGATGTAACGCGTGGACCGCCAGACGGAACATGGTTGCCCGCAGCATCATCTGCGGCCATTCCGGCTGATCCGCCCAGCGTCGCACGAGGTCGTCGTCAGCGCCACCCCAGGCGAGCGAATCCACCACAACCACCGCTGACGCCCACGACGCGGGCCGCCAGTACGGCACGATGTCGGTGATGCCCGGCGCGGCGGCACCGGCGAACAGGACGGTGCCGAAAAGGTCACCGTGCACCACTTGCGACTGCAGCGACACGTTCTTACGAAGGGTGGCAAGGGTTTTCAGCATCTCGACGCTCTGCGCACCATCCGGCGACGTCGGCTCCCCCATGCCGGCCGCCCGGGCCGTGCGCAACGGGACGTCCTCCCACGCCGCACGATCGGCGGCGGTGAACACGTCGACGTCGGTATGCGGCGGCGCCGGCGATTGCAACAGGAACCGTGGCCGGTCCAGCGTTGCGGTGGCCGCATGCAGGCGATCGGCCACCAGGACGACCTCGTCGTGCCGCGGCTCTGGCGCACCGGCGATATAGGTATCCGCTCGCCACCCGGACACAACATATCGGCCGTCGGTGGCGCGGAACGGTCGCGCGATCCGCAACCCCTCGACGTAGAGCGATTCACGGACCGACGCCGACCATGCGGCCCGCGCGTGGTCGGGCACCAAGGACAAGACGACTTCACCGACCCGCCAACCGCCGACCCAGGAATCGCCCATCTGAATCGGCGGATGTGCGGTCAGCCCGAACGTGTTCAGCACGTGTTCGGGCGGCTCGACGGTGTTCACATCTGCAGAGATTACCGAGCGATGCAGGCAGAATGCGGCAACGACGCGGGCATCTGGTCTGCAATCAAGTCCCGGACCACATGAACGCGCCCGATCAGTAGACCGGCAGCGTCTTGTCCACCTGGTTGGCCCACGCGGTGACCCCGCCCTGCAAGTGCGTGGCATCGGCGAACCCTGCGCGCTTGAGCGCGGCGAGCGCTTCTGCCGAGCGAACACCGGTCTTGCAGTAGAGCACCGTTGGGCGATCCTGCGGCAACTTGGCGAGTCCGACACCGGACAGGATCTCGTCCTTGGGGATGAGCGTGGCACCGTCGATGTGGACGATGTCCCACTCCACCGGCTCCCGGACATCGATGAGAGCGACACGATCGCCGGCGTCGATCTTCTCCTTGAGCTCTGCGGCGGTCAGCGTCGAACCGTCCACGGCATCGGCGGCCTCATCGGAGACCACCCCGCAGAAGTCGTCGTAGTCGATGAGCTCGGTGACCCGCTCACCCTCGGGGTCCTTGCGGATCTTGATGGTGCGGTAGCTCATGTCCAGGGCGTCGTAGACCATCAGGCGACCCAGCAGCGGTTCACCGATGCCACAGATCAACTTGATCGCCTCGGTACCCATGATCGATCCGATCGAGGCGCACAGAATGCCGAGCACACCGCCCTCGGCGCACGAGGGCACCATGCCGGGCGGCGGCGCCTGCGGATACAGATCTCGGTAGTTGAGGCCGCGCCCGTCCGGCGCGTCCTCCCAGAACACCGACGCCTGACCCTCGAACCGGTAGATCGACCCCCACACGTACGGCTTGTGCGCGAGCACGGCGGCATCGTTGACGAGGTAACGCGTCGCGAAGTTGTCGGTGCCGTCGAGGATCAGGTCGTACTGGGAGAACAGTTCGATGGCGCCTTCGGGTTCCAGGCGCTCGTCGTGCAGGTTGACCGTGACGAACGGGTTGATCTCGAGGATGGAGTCGCGGGCGCTCTCTGCTTTGGGCCGGCCGATGTCGGACTGTCCGTGGATGACCTGACGCTGCAGATTGGACTCGTCGACCACGTCGAACTCGACGATGCCGATGGTGCCGACACCCGCGGCAGCCAGGTACAGCAGCGTGGGTGATCCCAAACCACCCGCGCCGATCACCAGCACCTTGGCATTCTTCAACCGCTTCTGGCCGTCCATCCCCACATCCGGGATGATCAGGTGGCGGCTGTATCGGGCCACCTCTTCGTTGGACAGTTCCGCTGCAGGTTCCACCAGCGGGGGCAAGGACGACACGGGCGCCTCCTCCTACGTCGTTGTTCGAGAGCGGTCTGCTGATCACAACAGCCGCGGCGGCACGGTCATTCCGCAGCCACGGATGGCCGCATCACAGGTCGGGGAACGGCCACGGATTCGGCTTGCACACATAGCTGCGATTCGCCTGCATATCGGGGTCGAGCGCCATGATCTCGCTGTTGGCCACCCCGAACGACTGCTGCATCATCACCGGCGCCAGCGCGCCGTTCTCTTTACACGGTTCATGCGCCTCGTACCCGATGCCGTGCCCTGTCTCGTGGTTGATCAGGTACTGCCGGTAGAGAAGGTCGTCACCCTGATATGAGATGGCACCACGTACCCAGCGCGCCTCGTTGAGCGTCACCCGCTCCTCCGGCGGATAGAAGCACGACGTCTCCAGCTGGATCTGGTAGCCGCACAACTCACGTGTCGTGGCCGGCGATGCCAGCGTGATGCGCAGGTCCGGCTCACCGGAGTCAATGCGTCGGAAGCTGACCTTCCCGTCCCCGATCCAACTGCGCGGATTCGCCAGGGTCGCGTCGACCATCTTCGCGAACGACCGATCGCCGCCGAAGTCCTGCGCGTTGATGCCGTTCTCGACCTCGACGGTGTAGGTGTAGACCTCGCCGCCGGTGCCGACCTGCTTGCCGGCCCCGGGCACCACGTGGTAGACCTCACGCCCCTTTTCGGTGTACGGCCCGCCGGCGGGCAGTGTCCCGGCGGGCAATGCCTCGGGTTGGATGGTTCCGGTCGGGGCACCGATCGGCCCGGTCTCCTTGCTCACGTCGGTGTTGCGTGAGGCCGCATCGGGGTTGACGTCCGCGGCGGGCACGAAGGCGGTGTCGTCGGCGGACCGCACGGTGACCACGATGAGCACGACGGTCAGCACGATCAAGACCGGGATGGCATAGGCGCGCCACCCATAGGTGGCGACGAACCGACCCAATGCGCTCTGTTTCTTGCGCTCGGGCTGAGCATCGCGATCGACCCGGATCCGTCCGCTGTCGTCGGTGGGATCCCACCGGGCACGCAGTGGTTGGTCCGGCTTCGGTCTGGCCCGCGGGGGCTCCGCCGACGACCCGGCACCGGTGCGCATGCCCGTGGTCGTGCCGGTTGTCCGCCCGGCCCCGATCCCCCCACCGGTCGCGCCGGGCCCTCCGGCCCCGGGGTACGGCGAGTTCGGCCCGCCTCCTGGGTGACTCACAGCTCAACCTTCTCACAGGTAAACGCGCAGGCGTGGAACGGTGTGTCGCGATGGGGCCGTGCGGCCACGGGACCCGGCATCGTCGCCGAGTACGCTCTACCCATGTCGACCACCACAAACCCGTCGAACGGTGCCGCGCGCAACACCCGACTGCCGCGCAGTGCCCGGCGTATGCAGCTGCTCGATGCAGCGAGCGAGATCTTTGTGGAGCGCGGCTACCACTCTGCGGGCATGGACGAGATCGCCGTGCATGCCGGAGTCAGCAAGCCGGTGCTGTATCAGCACTTCCCGTCGAAACTGGACCTCTACATCGCCGTCGTCGACTCCCACGCCGAGAAGCTCGTCAGCGACGTCAACCGCGCGCTGCTGACCACGACCGACAACAAGCAGCGCGTGCGTGCCGCGGTGGAGGCATTCTTTGACTTCATCGACCAGGACAACTCCGGCTACCGGCTCATCTTCTCCTCCGACGCCAAGGATCCCGCTGTGATCCGGCGGGTGGAGGGAGCCACCGAGGCATGCGTCGACGCGGTCTACGGGCTGGTCATGCACGACTCCGGCCTCGACCCGTACCGCTCGCGGATGCTCGCTGCGGGGCTGGTCGGCGCAAGCCAGGTCAACGCCCGCTACTGGCTCGAGGCAAAACGCCCGGTCGACAAGCGGGCCGCGGTGGACACCACGGTCGCCCTGTTGTGGGGCGGGCTGTCCCACGTGCCGTTGCAGGGCATCGGGACGGGCGACGACGACTCCGACGACCTGGCCTGAGAAGCTCCGAGAAGCGCTCGATACCGCCGCGCTCTCCCCGGAGCCGGCTGCGGAAACGACTTCGGCCGCCGTCGACACTCATCGACAGCGGCCGTACATCGGAGCCGATGGGTCAGGAGGCGACGAAGCCCACCCGCCGGTTCTCGGTACTGCCCACCTCGACGTAGGCGATTTTCGTCACCGGCACCAGGAAGCGCGCGCCCTTGTCGTCGGTGAGCGCGAGCAGTTGTCCGGAACCCGACAGCGCCGCCTCGACCTCCGAGTACGCCTTGTCACTGGTGAGCGTGGTCTGGATGGACAGCTCACGAGGACTGTCGGTGATTCCGATCTTCACTTCAACGGCCATGGCCACCCTTCCGAAGGTCATCCGCCGCGTCGCGGCCAACCGCGCACACGGCACTCAACTGTCTGCTGATCCAGGCTAGATCAGACCCGATCGCCGACGACATCGGCTCCGCTCACAGCGCAACACGCGAAGCCTCGACCCCACCCGACCTATCCACCGAGACCGAGTTCGGCCATCCGGGTGGCGTGGTCGGCGGTGATCGCATCGAAGAATCCGGCAATACCCTGAAGCGATGCCGAACCGGCGAACAGCAGGTCGGTGACCTCCTCCTCGGCAGCGAGCACCCACTGGGCGTGCGTGACGGCCTCGCCGAGCAATCTCCGGCCCCACAGGATCAGCGGCGATCTCAATGACGGGTCGGCGGCGACGGCGGCCGCGACCTGGTCGCGCGCGAACCGGGAGTTGGCCGTCTCGGCCATCACCTCGCGGATGACGGTCTGCGCATCGGCGGGCAGAACCCCCGAGACCTCGGTGTAGAAGTCGGCCGCGAGCCCGTCGCCCACATACGCCTTCACCAGCGCCTCATACCAGGTCTTCGGAGTGGTAACACGGTGGTAGTCGTCAAAGATCGATCGGTAACGCTCGACCGCCGCGATCGGGTCGATGCCGCGCGCACAGACCTGCTCGGCCAACGTGTCGTAGTGATTGATCTCCGACGCCGCCATCCGGGCGATGGCCACCTTGCTCGCGACGTCGGGTGCCATCCGGGACTCGTCGATGAGGCGATAGAAAGCCGCGTATTCACCGGCCAGCAAGACGGCGAACAACTTGCCGATGGCACCGCCATCGTCGCTGGTCGCAGCGGTATCTGTGGGATCGGGGGAAACTCCGGATGGGTGCGGCGCAGTCGACATGCTGGTGATGGTATGCGGGCTCTCGACGTTCACCAAGTACACTGGACAACGGTGCACTGACGCGATCATGACGATTCGGTGGCGAACCGACCGGCAACGACTCATCACGGCCGGGCGGAGCGGCCCTTTTCATCGCGCGGTCACCGGACAATGTGCGCGCACTGGTCGCCGGGTGACACTGCCCGAGCGGAGCCACCACACAGTCACCGAGCGCGGTTTGCGCGGTCCGTCCCGGACCCACCGACGCGGCCCGACCAGGGCCCTTCCGGCGCAGGCCGCTCGACCCCACTGTGGTGCCTTTCGTGCGTGCGGGAAATGCAGAAAGGCATACAACCTCACATGAGCGATACCACCGGGACCAACTCCCGTGACGACGTCCAGACGACGATCGTCGACGAAACCCACACCTCCCCCACCTTCGCCGAACTCGGCGTGCACGACAGCATCGTCGAGGCACTCGCTGACGACGGCAAGACACATACCTTCGCGATCCAGGAGCTGACGCTTCCCCTGGCCCTGTCCGGGGACGACCTGATCGGTCAGGCCCGTACCGGCATGGGTAAGACCTACGGATTCGGCGTACCGATGATGCATCGTCTCGCGACTGCCGAGGCATCGGGTCTCCGTCCACTCGACAACACTCCGCGCGCCCTGGTCATCGTGCCGACCCGCGAGCTGTGTCTGCAGGTGACCGGCGACCTCGAGGTCGCGGCCAAGAAGCTCGACGTCACCCTCGCCGACGGCACCACCCGTCCGCTCAAGATCACCTCGATCTACGGCGGGCGCCCCTACGAGTCGCAGATCGCCGACCTCAAGTCGGGCGTCGACTTGGTCGTCGGCACTCCCGGCCGCCTGCTCGATCTCGCCCAGCAGGGCCACCTCATCCTCGGCAAGGTCGGCGTGCTGGTGCTCGACGAGGCCGACGAGATGCTCGACCTCGGGTTCCTGCCCGATATCGAACGCATCATGGCAGCCCTGCCCACACCCCGACAGACCATGCTCTTCTCGGCCACCATGCCGGGTCCGATCGTCACCTTGGCCCGCACGTTCCTGCACCGCCCGACCCACATCCGCGCCGAACACGCCAATGACTCGGCCGTCCACGAGCGGACCACGCAGTTCATCTACCGCGCCCACGCACTCGACAAGGCCGAACTGGTCGCACGCATTCTGCAGGCCGAGGGCCGGGGCGCCACGATGATCTTCACCCGCACCAAGCGCACGGCACAGAAGGTCGCCGACGACCTCGCCGAACGCGGTTTCTCCGTCGGCGCGGTACATGGTGACCTCGGACAGGTCGCGCGCGAGAAAGCACTCAAGCGTTTCCGCAACGGTGACATCAACGTGCTCGTGGCCACCGACGTCGCAGCCCGCGGCATCGACGTGGAGGATGTCACCCACGTCATCAACTATCAGTGCCCGGAGGACGACAAGACCTACGTGCACCGCATCGGCCGCACCGGACGTGCCGGCCGGACCGGCATCGCGATCACCCTGGTCGACTGGGATGAGCTGCATCGCTGGGAGCTGATCAACTCGGCGCTGGGTCTCGATGTGCCGACGCCGGTGGAGACCTACTCGACCTCGGAGCATCTGCGCGAAGAGCTCTCGATCCCGGACTCGGCCACCGGACGAATCGCCACGCCGAAGCCATCCGGTGAGCGCGAGGAGCGCACGAGTAGGTCGCAGCGTCCGAAGTCGAACCGGGTGCGTCGACGTACCCGCGGCGGCAAGTCCTCCGACGGAGCGGCGCGGTCCTCGGACGACGCCGCCGACAATCAGACGTCGGGCAAGAACACCACAGACGCGGGGGCCGGTGCGGCCGACGGTAGCGATTCCGCCGGCGGTGAGCGCCCGCGTCGACGTCGTCGTCGTCGCGGCAGCGCCAAGCGCGGTGCTGCGTCGGGCGACTCACAGCCGGAGAAGACCACGACCGTCGCCGCAGCCGAGTGACCCGTTTCGGCGCTGGTCGACGTGTGAGTGGCGACCGGAGGGCACGTGGCCCGTATTCGACCTGAGCGTCGCACCCCGGTCGACCTGGCGGTCACCGCGGCGATCATCGTGGTCACCGTCGTCGTCGGACTGCTCGTCTGGGCGAACAGTCCGGTCCGGCAGACCGAGAGCGTACAAGCCGTCGCGCCGGTACCCGAGGTCGAGCCGTCGGCGCAGGTGCCCACGGCCCTCACACCTTCGTGGCGGGCGCAGTCGCCGGCCACCCGGATCCCGGCCGTCGCGAACTCGACCGTGGTGACCGCCGACGGCGGCACCGTGGCGGGCCGCGACCCGCGGACTGGACGCGAACTGTGGCGCTACACCCGGAACCTGGACTTGTGCGCGGCGATCGCGGCGTGGCCGGCGAGCAACAACAAGGTGCTCGCCGCCTACCGCAACTCGCGCGGTTGTGGCGAGATCACCGCACTCGATGCTTCCTCGGGACAGCGTACGGGCGGCCGCAGCAGTGACGCCGACGATCGGGTCCGACTCCTGTCGGACTCCGGTTACGTTGTCTCCCAGGGCCCTACACGTCTGGAGACGTGGGGGTCGAATCTGGTGCGCGGAATCGAATACGGCCGGGTGGATGCACCGGTGAACCCGGATGTGCAGCCGGGCCGCTCTGACTGCCAGTTGCTGTCGTCCGCGGTCGGTGGTAGCCGCGTCGCGGTCATCGAGCGCTGCGCCGATGACCCTGGCTACCGGTTGACCGTGCTCGGTGCCGTCCTCGACGACGATGAGGATGTGCAGCAGTACGGTTCATCGATAATCACCGATGGTTCAGCGGGCCCACCGCCGATCCTGATCGCGATGACCAGTTCGACCATCGCGGTCTACGACGGCGGCGGCGACCCGCCGCTTCCCGACGCGGACACCCCGACGCCTGACGGCAATCGAACGCCGACGATCCGGCAGTTCTCCTCGAACGGAGCACCCACCGCCACGAACACTGTCAACGGGGTGCAAGCACCCCCCGGTGATGGAGTCGTCGTCACCGGCGGCGGCCTGACCACCTTCTACACCGGCACGGCCACCGTGGTGCTGGACGCTTCCGATCTTCGGCCCATCTACCAGATCCCCGGCACCATCGGGACGGGCGAGGTCATGGCCGGCCAGCTGCTCCTGCCGACCGCCGACGGCGTCAGCGTCCGCGACGGGGCCACCGGCCGCGAACTGCGCGCGATGACCCTGCCGCGAGACGGCCGCCGCGACGAGCCGGTGGCTCTGCGGGTGCTGGGCGCCGACGTCATCGAACAGTGGGGGCCAACCGTCACGTCCTACTCCCCTGCCTGATCCCGGCCGTACGATGCCGGGTCGTCACACACCCCGCTCGGGAGCATCGTCGGCGCTGCGCACCCGGCTGGTCACGCAGGAGTGCTGCGCCGCTCATAGATACAGATTCAGACGTCAGGCGGTGTCGAAAGTCTGGACCGGTGTCCCGGCCTCCCAATGCTTCCAGAGATTCTCGGCCAGTCCACGATAAGCGTTGGCGCCCTTGTTCTTCCGGCCGCGCATCACCGACGTGCCCGACGCCGACGCCTCGGCGAACCGCACCGTACGCGGTATCGGTGGGTCCAGAACCGGCAGGTCGTAGCGGTCGGCGACATCACCGAGCACGTCACGGCTGTGGGTGGTGCGCGCGTCATAGAGGGTGGCCACCGCGCCCAGGGTCGTCAACGCCGGGTTGGTGATCTGTTGCACCTCGTTGACTGTGCGCAACAGTTGCCCGACGCCGCGGTGGGCCAGCGTCTCGCACTGCAGCGGAACCACCACCTCGTCGGCGGCGGTGAGCCCGTTGAGGGTGAGCACACCCAGTGACGGTGGACAGTCGATCAGGATGACGTCGTAGTCCTCGGCGACCTCGGCGAGTGCGCGTTTGAGGGCGTACTCCCGCCCCGGCCGCATCAACAACAACGCCTCGGCGCCGGCCAGGTCGATGGTCGCCGGCAACAGCGTCACGTTGTCGTCGGTGTCGAGCAACACGTCGGCGATCTCCTCCTCACCCAATAACACGTCGTGCACCGACGACTCCAGCTGGTCGGGGTCGTGCCCGAGTGAGAAGGTAAGACAGCCTTGGGGATCGAGATCCACCACGAGTACCGACACGTCAAGGTCGGCCAGCGCCGCACCCAATGACGCGACAGTGGTGGTCTTGGCGACCCCACCCTTCTGATTCGCGATGGCCAGCATGCGGGTCATGGCCTCAACTGTACGGCCGATCACTCACCCCGTCTGGGGTAACCCGCGTTACCGACCGGCCCGAGTCGAACCGGCCGTGATCGGTACCGCGCGGGTCAGCGTCGTCGTCGCGAGCCGGCTCCCGACTCGGGGGTGTCGTCGGTGGTGTACTCGCCGACCAGCCATCGCGTGGATGCCGGACTGAAGATCAGCACCAGCACGGCCAGCGCCGCGATGGCCAGCGGGATACCGAACCACGGCTGCCCGCTGTCGGTCAGCAGCGCATAGGCAACCGGCAGTAGCAGGATCTGGGCGACCACCGAGATCGCCCGTCCCCATCGGCGACCTGTCAGCAGGGCGATGCCGCCGATCAACACTCCGCCGCCGATGATGCCGAACCATGCCGCAGTGCCGTAGCCGCTGATGAACGCCTCCCGATGGCCCGCCGCCTCGCGGATGGCGAGAACAATCGCGACGACGACGGCGACGGCGCCCTCCAGCGCGGTCACCGCACCGGCCGCTCGCACGGTGGTCGGCGGTCGCTGCGCCGCCGCGGAATCGGCCCCCGACTGCCCGTCACCACCTGTTGCGCGACCGGCGCCCTGCTTGCTGCTCACCACTCCAGACTATGGGTGGCGAGCGACGACGGAGATGGGCGGGTGCACGTCACACGCCCGGACCCCATATCGTGGGATCTCGTGCGCATGATGCTCATCGTCAACCCCTTCGCCACCGCGACCACCCCGGCCGGCCGCGACGCTCTGGCGCACACGCTGAGTTCACGGTTCGCCCTCGACGTCGAACACACCACCCATCGTGGTCACGCCCACGAGCTGGCCGCCCGTGCGGTCGACGAAGGATTCGACGTGGTGCTCGTCCACGGTGGCGATGGCTCGGTCAACGAAGCGGTCAACGGCATCCTGGGGCCGCCGAGCACCATGCCAGATCCCGACCGCCGGCTACCGGCGCTCGGCGTCATCCCGGGCGGCAGTGCCAACGTCTTCGCGCGCACCCTGGGTATCGAACCCGATCCACTCGCGGCGACCGCTCAGCTCAGTGGACTGCTAGAGGCCGGCGGGTGCCGGCGCATCGGCCTGGGACACACCCGCGATCGGTGGTTCCTGTTCAACACCGGTATGGGAATGGATGCCGTCGTCGTGCATGCGATGGAGGACAAGCGGCATGCCGGCAAGGCGGCCACGCCGATGCGCTACCTGTGGACGACTGTCGCGTCCTTCCTGCGCAATGCGATGGACCGTTCGTCGTTCACCGTCGAATTGCCCGGCCTCGACCCGATCGACGGCGTCCGGTTCGCGTTCGTGTCGAACACGAGTCCGTGGACCTACCTGGGCGACTTCGAGATCCGCACCAATCCGACGACCGGCTTCGACACGCGACTCGGGGTGTTCGCGGCCACGTCGACAGGCGTCGCCCGCAATATCCCGCTGGCCGCCCGGCTGCTCAGCCATCGCACGCCGAAAGCGCGCCATCTGCATCGCGACGACGACGTCGCCTGGGTGCGGTTCCGCGCCGAGGAACCCATCGACGTCCAGATGGACGGCGACTACATCGGCGCCCATCATGCGGTCGATTTCGGGTATCGCGCCGACGCTCTCGCCGTGGTGGCCCCCACTCCGACGCCGAGCAGCACACCCAGCACGGCATAGGGCACCGCCGCGACGGCGAACAACACCGATGGGGGCCACCAGCCCGATCCCAGCGCCCAGGCACCGAACGCCACCACGGCGATCACCTCCTCCCCCACGCCGACCACCGACGAGGTGGTGGCCCTTACTTCGGACCGAACCCGCCGCTGCATCATCGCCTCGGCCATCACGAACGCCCAGCCGAAGATCGCGAAGGCACCCGCAACCAACACGATTCCGGCCGGATGGGCCCACCACGAGCCGACTGCCAGTGCCGCTGCGCCCAAGAGCAGCCACGGCGCCGTGCCCCGCGCGGTGAGCCGCTCGATTCGGGTCCGCTGTGCCGCCCAGCCACCGACGATGTCCCCGACGGCAACCACGATCATCGCAACGGGGACCCCGATGGAAGGGGGCCATCCCCACCGGCCCCCATGCCACATCTCGTCGGCGAGCAGCGGCAGATACTCGTCAAGTGCTGATACCCAGGTGAGCGCGATCACCAGCAGAAACAGCCCGCCCAGCGCCCGGTCGGTGCACAGCATGCGGATGGCCGTCACCGAGACGGTCCACGCGACGCCGTGCTCGGCATCCGTTTCCCGGTCGGCTCCGTCGCCGTCGCCTCGCGCGAGATCGTCCACGTCACCGACGGGTGCCCGCTCTTCGGGCAGTGCCCACGACGCGACCGCGCAGACCACGCACGCCGCGACGCTCGCCGCGCCGGCCGCCTGGTATCCGCCCCACGCCGCCAACGGCACCGCCGACACCGTGCCCACCAGCACACCGCAGGCACCGAATGCGCGCAGTCGGCCGGCCAGCGCCGCATAGCGCACGGCGTGCCCTCGGGCGGCCAGGGTGTCGTAGAGCAGCGCTTGCGTCGTGCCGGAGCGCAGCGCCGAGCCCGCCGACCACAACACGAAGCCCGCAGCGAACGCCCCGAACGACGGCCACCAGGTCCACAGCGCAAAGCCTGCCCCGGTCACCAGCGGACCCACGACGAGCAGCGGGCGACGCGAGACACGGTCGGCAAGTAGCCCGGTCGGGATCTCGAAGAGAAAGGAGCACGCCGACCAGATGATGAACAGCACGGAGATCGACGCGGGTGAGAGTCCGGCCCCGACGACGTCGGGGTCGGCGAACATGACCGCATACAGTGGGTAGAGCGGGATCGCGTCCTCGGCCAGTGCCGCGACCGAGGCGGCCACGCTCAGCCGGTCGGCGCCCTCAGCCCGTCGCCGGGAGCGCTGTCGGTGTGATGAGGATCAACGTCGTCGTCGTGGCATGCCTCACAGACTACCGACTATGACTCGAAGACCACCAGGGATTTCTTTCGGCGACCAGCGAAAATCACACCAAAGCAGCCACAAACCCCAGTAGAGTAGTACATCGGTGCGCAACCAAGTGCAGCCACCCCCCTCGGGGAGGGTCACCGAACAGTGATATTGCACACGTGTTAACGGAACACCATTGACTTCGCCTGGATTCGTGAAAGTATTCACAAGCAACAGTGCGGAAACATTTGGTGGGTCCGCGTGAACTAGCGGTTACAGCCACAACAAACCAGACATTGGTAGTTGTCGAGTGGTGCGTCAAGCACCTGAAGGAGAAGGAATGGACTGGCGTCACAAAGCAATCTGTCGCGACGAAGATCCGGAGCTGTTCTTCCCGGTGGGGACCAGCGGACCGGCCATCGCACAGATCGCTGATGCGAAGCTCGTCTGCGCCCGGTGCCCCGTCACGGCCGAATGCCTCTCGTGGGCCCTGGAGTCCGGGCAGGACGCAGGCGTCTGGGGAGGAATGAGCGAGGACGAGCGGCGCGCGCTCAAACGGCGCACCGCGCGGACGCGGACGCGGAGCAGCGTCTGACAGGGGCCACAGCCTCCAGTCGCCACGGCGACATCGAAGAGACCCGGCCCCGGCCGGGTCTCTTCGTCTGTGGGACATACGATCTCGGCCATCAGCAGGTTCGCTTCAGCGCAACGGGATCGTCACACTCACCTCGGCGCCCCGGCCCGCGGGATTCGCTCCCATGGCCAGGGTGCCACCGAGTTCGATCGACACCATGGTCTGCACGATCTGCAGGCCGAGTCGATCCGAGGTGCTCATGTCGAAATGAGCGGGTAGCCCGAAACCATTGTCACGTATGGCGATACGGAGTGTTCGGACATCCCGGTGGGCCACGATCTCGATCTCGCTGTCGGCGGCGCCATCATCGAAGCCGTGCTCGATCGCGTTCTGGATCAGTTCTGTGAGCACCATCACCAGCGGCATCGCGAGCTCCGCCGAGAGCACACCGAGTCGATCACGATGCCGCACTTGCACTCTGGCATCCCTGGAGGCGACATCGACCAGGATCGGCACCAACCGATCGACGACCTCGTCGAGATCAACCTCCTCGTCAACACTGCCGGAGAGCAATTCGTGCACGAGGGCGATAGACGCCACCCTGCGTACCGCCTCGGTCAGCGCGCCGCGCGCCTCCGGGTTGGAGGTGCGCCGTGCCTGCAGACGCAACAGCGCCGACACCGATTGCAAATTGTTCTTGACCCGATGGTGGATCTCGCGGATCGTCGCATCCTTGCTGATCAACGCGAGGTCACGTCGTTTGACCTCGGTGACGTCGCGGATCAACACCACCGCGCCGGTATCGACGGCCCGCGGATGCAGCGGTACCGCACGGATGAGCACGGTCGCCCGACTGGCATCGGCCTCCATCCGCATCCCGACGTCGCGGTACGGCGTCACCGGCGGCGCGGTGACCCCCGCTGCCGCATCGATCATGGTGGCCACATCCTCGGATTCGAACCGATCGGTCAACAACGCCGACGTCACCTCCGACAGCCGGGTGTGCGTCAGTTCCGCACTCCACCCCATCCGGTGGAACGCAGACAACGCGTTGGGGCTGGCATAGACGACCATCCCGTGCTCGTCGACCCGGACGAATCCGTCACCCGCGCGGGGTGTGGACAGACCGCGCGGATTGCCCTCTTGATGCGGAAAGGTCCCATCGGCGACCATCTGACACAGATCGTTCGCCGAGTCCTGATAGGCCAGCTCGAGAGGTGACGGCAACCGTGGATGGGTCAGATCCACCGCGCGCGTGAGAACCGCGATCGCTCCGTCGGCGCCGGGAAACCCCACCGGAACCGCTTCGCGACGAATCGCCACCGAACCGAACCACTCCGGGTCCTCGTCACGCAACACCCGGTCGGCGAAGAATGCCCGGTCCAGTTGCGAATTCATCGCGCGGTCGGCCACCGAACCGACCTCATCGCTCGGAAAGACGGTCGACGCGGTGTTCGGGCGACATTGTGCCACCGTCACCATGTCGCCGTTCTCGGTCCGCACCGACATCAGCAGGTCCGCGAACGACAGATCGGCCAGTAACTGCCATTCCGCGACCAGACGCTGCAGGTGGGCTGCCGCGGCGTCGGACAGCTGCGTGTGTTCTGCCAGAAGATCTGCCAGCGTCGACATAGCTGGGGCTACTCAGCCGAGCGGTCCGGCGAACGCAATCGCCTGCCCGCACCGTTCATTCGTAGACGGCGATGATGTCGCCGGCCTGGATCACATCACCGACCACGACCTTGACATCGGCCAAGGTGCCCGGTTCCTCCGCCAGGACCGGGATCTCCATCTTCATCGATTCGAGGAGCACCAGGGTGTCGCCCACCTCGACCTGCTGCCCGGCGCTCGCCCGTACTTCCAGCACGCTGGCGACGATCTCCGCCACGACGTCTTCAGCCATGGTCATAACCTAGCCGACGCACACGGCGGCGCGACGACAGGCGATTGTGATCACGCATGCCACACGTGGGACAATCAGACCCGCACACAGTACGAAGGAGGTCCGTCATGGGCAAGCGCGGACGCAAGAAGCGCGCTCGTAAGAAGAACGCTGCCAACCACGGCAAGCGTCCCAACTCCTGAGTTTCGACTCGGGTAGCGAGCTTGAGGGTGTGGTCTGACGCGGTACGCGTCGAGAGAACCCGAAAAAACGCCGAGAGCATCCACCTTTGGAACAGAGAGTCACTTCTCTGCGAAGGGGTGGATGCTCTCGGCGTTTTTTCGGGTTCTCTCGACCGCCGTGGGGCAGGTGAGGTGCGGACGTCACCAGCCCGTGGTGACGTCGCCCAACCGGGTCAGTCGGTACCCGACTCCCGCACGATCACGGTCCGACGGATCTCGACACGCAACCGCTCACGCAGCCCTTCGGGTGCGTGATCGCCGCCGCACTTCCGGTTGATCAGAGTCTTCATCTGCTGCTCGATGCCGTAATGGGCAAAACACGATGGGCAGGTGTCGAGATGCTCCTGCAGACGTGACCGTGCATCGGCATCGCACTCGTCGTCGAGGAGCAACCAGACATCCGCGATCACCGCGGAGCAGTCGAGTTCGACGAACTCAGGATCCATGTCGCCACCCTGATCATCACTTCGCTGTGTGCCGCTCATCTCTTCACCCCGCTCTCGGAGTTGCGTGCGGCGCGGTTGAAGCCGCGCTCACGGGCGACGTCGGCGAGTAGATCGCGCAACTGGCGCCGGCCACGATGCAGCCGGGACATGACGGTTCCGATCGGCGTGTCCATGATCTCCGCGATCTCCTTGTAAGGCAGACCTTCCACGTCGGCGTAGTACACCGCCATCCGGAAGTCCTCCGGGAGTTCCTGCAGCGCGGCCTTGATGTCGTCGTCGGGTAGGGCTTCGAGCGCCTCGATCTCCGCTGAGCGAAGTCCGGTCGACGAGTGTTCGGCCGTCGCCGCCAACTGCCAATCGGTGATCTCGTCAGTGGGATACTGCGCCGGTTGACGCTGCTTCTTGCGATATCCGTTGATGTAGGTGTTGGTCAGGATCCGATAAAGCCACGCCTTGAGGTTGGTGCCCTCCCGGAAGGACGAGAAGGCCGAGAAGGCCTTGACGTAGGTCTCCTGAACCAGGTCTTCGGCATCGGCCGGATTACGGGTCATCCGCAGTGCTGCGCCGTACATCTGGTCGAGCAACGGCAACGCGTCACGCTCGAAACGCTCCGTCAACGCCTCGGGCGACTCGCCCGGATCGGCTCGGCGCGGCGCCTGCGACCCGACTCTGGATGTGCGCTTCGAGTCCGCATCGGCCGCATCGGCGGGCGCCTGGTCCTGCGACTCGGGTTCGGTCACTACGATCCCTTCGGTGACGGCGTTCGCTGGGATCGAGGTCGGTGCCCGCAGCACCCATCGGGTGTCCGGGGCCACGATCCCGTTGGAGATCCCACTGTCGGACCAGCTTACCGATGCCGCGCCGGGCGCGACGCCCACCTGGGATGCTGACTCGTGAACCGCGCTGGTGGGTTCGACCAGACCAGTGCTACTCATATGGCTGTTCGACCTTCCGTGTGAGTCGGGAATGTTCGGTTGACGAGCGGCCACCGCCGGTTGCCCGCGTCGTCGACACATGCGTCAACAGTGTGTGCACGGCAAATGTTCCATGCGATGTACGGATCGGCAGCACAGCCAGCAGAACGGAGCGAGATGATGGCCGCAACACCCGCGGTGACGGCACTCGAACGCGCAGGTATCGCCTACAGCGTGCACCGCTACACCCACGACAAGAACAGCGACGCGTACGGCGCCGAGGCGGTCGCTGCGCTCGCCGATGCCCTCGGGATAAGTCCGGATCAGGTCTTCAAGACCTTGGTGATCGATCTCGGCGGTCACCTGGCGGTCGCAGTGGTGCCGGTACCGCGCCGACTGTCGCTGAAAGCAGCCGCCGCGGCGTTGGCAGATGTCACCAAGGGCACATCCAAGGCGGCGATGGCCGCCGAGAAGGCGGTCACCCGCTCGACCGGCTACGTCTTCGGCGGGGTGTCACCGCTCGGCCAGCGCACGGCGCTGCCCACGGTCGTGGACAGATCCGCGCTCGACTGGTCGACGGTGTACTGCAGTGCCGGTCGGCGGGGTATGGAGATCGGACTCGCTCCCGGCGACCTCGTCGCGGCGACGAATGCCGTGACCGCCGACATCGCGGTGTGAGTGATCGCCGTGTGAGGGGTCGCGGTGTGAGTGTCAGTGGAATCGTGTCATGGGTCCGTGTCGGGGGTTCGTGCCAGCATGGAGACCATGTGCGGACGATATGCGGTGACCACCGACCCGGCGAAGCTCGCCGCGGAGATCGATGCGATCAACGAGGTGCCCGTTCCCCTCGACCCGGCGGGCGACGAATCGGCTGATGACAAATCGGCGAAGGACGGGTCCGCGAACAATGAGCCAGTGTCGGCCGAACGAGGCACGTCCGGACGGTCCCCCGGCCCGAACTACAACGTCGCACCCACCACCACGGTGATGACCGTGGTGCGGCGTCACGCACCCGACGATGCCGACGACGACCCGGCGCTGCGCATCCGCGCGATGCGCTGGGGCCTGGTGCCGCCATGGGCCAGGGAGGTCGGCAAAGGCCCGCTGCTGTTCAACGCTCGCGCGGAGAGCGCGGCGGAGAAGAGTTCGTTCCGCTCCTCGGTGAAGTCCAAGCGGTGTCTGGTCCCGATGGACGGTTGGTATGAGTGGAAGAAGGGCCCCGCCGATGCGAAGGGCAAACCCACCAAGGTGCCGTTCTTCATGTCCCCCCACGATGGGACCCGACTATTCATGGCCGGTCTGTGGTCGGTGTGGCGCCCGAAGGACGCCGCACGGGACACACCACCGTTACTGAGTTGTTCCATCCTCACGACCGACGCCGTCGGACACCTGCGCGATATTCACGACCGCATGCCGCTGATCATGCCCTTCGAGAATTGGGATCCGTGGCTCGACCCGGACCACACCGCCCCCGCCGAACTGTTCGCACCGCCGAGCGAGGCGATCGCCGACGCGATCGACGTCCGCGAGGTGGCCCCGCTGGTGAACCGGGTTGCCAACAACGGGCCGGAACTGTTGGAACCGGTCTGAGCGGCCCGCGGTCAGTCGGGCACGAGGACCGCGGCACCGTCGAAGCGTCCCGCTTTCAGGTCGGCGAGCGCCTCATCAGCCCCCGACAGCGGATAGGGGTGGGTGGTCGCGTGCACGCCATGGCGTGCGGCAAGTGTCAGGAACTCCTCGCCGTCGGCCCTGGTGTTCGCGGTGACCGAGCGGATCTCTCTTTCGTAGAAAAGCTCTCGCTGATAGTTCAGCGGCGGAACATCACTCAGGTGAATGCCCGCAATGGCCAGGACGCCACCGCGATCGAGGACGCGCATCGCCACCGGCACCAGCTCACCCACCGGAGCGAATGTGATGGCGGCGTCCAGTGGCTCCGGCGGGGCAGCGTCGGTGGCGCCCACCGACGTCGCCCCCAGGCGTCGCGCTAGCTCCCGTGACTGTTCGCCGCGGGTCATCACATGCACCCTGGCGCCCAGGGCGATCGCGACCTGCGCACAGAGGTGTGCACTGCCACCGAAGCCGTAGAGGCCCAATCGGTGCGGGATCTCGAAGCCGAACTCGGCACCCAGGTCGGGCCGGCTCGCCCGCTTGAGCGCACGATAACCGATGATGCCGGCGCAGAGCAGCGGGGCCGCGGCGACGGTCTCCAGGTCGGCGGGCAGGCGATACGCGAACGGCGCAGGCACGGTGGTGAAGTCGGCATAGCCGCCATCATGGTCCCACCCGGTGTAGGACGATGCCGGACAGAGATTCTCGTCGCCACGCCGACAGTAGTCGCAAGTGCCATCGGTTCGGTGCAGCCACGCCACCCCGACGCGGTCACCGACGGCGAACTCGGTGACCCGCGCACCCAGCGCTGCCACCTCCCCCACTACCTCGTGCCCAGGGGTCACCCGATCTCGATGCAGTGGGAGATCCCCTTCGGCCACATGCAGATCGGTGCGGCACACGCCGCATGCGAGGACACGAACGAGCAGTTCGTCGTCACCCACCACCGGCACATCTTTGCGCACCAACCGCAGCGGGTGGTGCTCGATCGGCGCCGGAGCGCTCACTTCCCAGGCACGCATGATTCTAGGATATGGCGGCATTGCTGCGGCGATGGGGCGTCGGCAGCATGTCCCCGACCCAGCCCGCTGACGGTGGGTCAGCGGTACCGATAGTCGTCGAGCGGGAACCCGTCCATCTCGCGCCGCGTGGACAGAGTGGAACTCGGCCGCAACAACGCCGCCTCACCGTGCTGGTTGAAGTAATAGCTTCGGGCCGACGAACAGTCGCCGTTGTAGAACACCGAGGACTGCAACTTCTCGGTGACCCGGGCCAGGAATTCCGCGTTGGCCTCCTCGGTCACTTCGAAGGTCGTGGCCTGCCGCTGCCGCAACTCACCGAACAGCCGACGGATGTGGGTCATCTGCCCTTCGATCGTCGTGAAGTACGACAACCCGCTGTAGGAGTACGGACTGTTCAGCGAGAGCAGGTTGGGGAAACTCGGCATGGCGATACCCTCGTACGCCTGAAACCGGTTCTCTCGCCACCAGGTGCCGAGATCGCGTCCATCCCGCCCGACGATGTCGAACGCCGGAAAGTTGGTTCCCCAGAGATCGAAACCGGTGGCCAGGACCAGAACGTCGACCTCGGTGCGGTCGCCATCGGTGGTGATGATCGCTCCCGGTTCCACCCGGTCGATGGAGCTCGTCTGCAGAGAGACATGCGGATCGTTGAAGGCGCGCAGGTAGCTGTTGGAGAACGTCGGCCGTTTGCAGCCGAAGTCGTACGTCGGAGTCAGTGCCGCTCGGGTACTCCGGTCGCGCACCTGGGCGCGCAGGTGCGCACGCGCCAACAGCTCTGCTCCCCGGTTGCCGATTCTGGCCTGCTTGAAGTGCAGGACCCCGAACACCATCAGGGCCTCGAGTGCGGCGGTGTTCACCATCCGGGCCAGGCGCTGGGTAATCGGCACCCGGGCGAAGATCTTCTGGACAGGCGCCGGGATTCCGAAATCGACTTTCGGCACCACCCAGATCGGCGTCCGCTGGAACACGGTGAGAGTTTCTGCCTGGCGGGCGATCTCGGGTATCAGCTGGACCGCGGTGGCGCCGGTGCCCACGATCGCCGCCCGCTCACCGGTGAAGTCGTGGCCATCCTCCCAGGCAGTGGTGTGGATGATCTTTCCGCCGAACGTGTCGAGACCCGGAAAGTCAGGCGTGTGCGGTTGGGAGAGGAACCCCGTGGCAGTGACCAGATAGCGGCACGTTCGCGTCGCACCGTCGGCCGTGGCGACCCGCCAGAGTCGCTCGCGCTCATCCCATTCCGCCCGCGTCACCGTGGTGTCGAACTGCATGTGTCGCTTCAGGTCGTAGCTGTCGGCGACGTGATGGGCGTAACGCTTGAGTTCGACTCCCGGCGCGAACAGCCGCGACCAATACGGGTTCGGTTCGAACGAGTACGAGTAGGTGACCGAGGCGATGTCGACGGCCAGGCCGGGATAGTGGTTGACGTGCCAGGTGCCACCGAGATCCTGCTCGCGCTCGAGGATGGCGATGTTCTCGAAACCCAGGCTCTTGAACTCGATTGCGGCACCCAACCCGCCGAAGCCCGCCCCGACGATCACCACATCGTGGTCGGGTCGTGCCGTCTCTGTCATCGCTTCCGCCCCCGGGCCGAATCGTCGATCGTGCTGACCGATGTGAGTGTTACTCCCCGAAACACTAATCGACGAGACGCGACGTGACCAGACCCGTCGGCGACGTCGGTGATCCGAGCGGCTGTGAGGTTGGTGTTACCGGTGCGGCGACCCGTTGTGCCGTCGCGGTAATTGCCAGGTAACAGCGGTTCACCACGATCGTCGCATGGACAAAATTCTTCTCGAGCGCAGTCTGGCGCTGGTGGACCTACCCGACGACGGCCTCACCGTCCGGTTCTATGAGGTGCTCTTCGAGCGATATCCCGAGGTACAACCCATGTTCAGTCGGGGCGTGCGTCCGCAAGCCGCGATGTTGCGCACGGCCATCATCGCGGTGGTCGATCATCTCGAGGATTCCGCGTGGCTCTCGTCGACACTGGGCACGCTGGGCCGCCGTCACGCCGAGTTGGGGGTGACCGAACCGATGTACGGCGCGGTCGCCGAGTGCATGATCGCCACCATGTCCGAAGTCGGCGACCCGCATTGGACCGCGGAGATGACCGCGGCGTGGTCGGAGGTGCTGTCGGCAGTGGCGTCGCTGATGGTCGCGGCATACCCCGACGAGGCCGACGCGTCGGGCGCAGCCTGACGATCGCCGCGGCCGACACCGACACCGACACCGACACCGAAGTGGACACCGGAGCTGCGCGGGAATACGGCCGCGACATCCGACGCTGGCACAGTCATGCCGCAGACCGGGAGCAGCCACACACAGACGGCCCCAGCGCAACGACGAGAACGGTCACGTGGGCGTTCGTTCGCCGCGGCCGCACTCGCCTTCGCCGTCGTCATGCTCGGCACCACCCTGCCCACCCCGCTCTATGCCATCTACGCGGCCGAGCTCGGCTTCGGCGTGGTCACCACCACGGTGATCTTCGCGATCTACGCCGCCGGCGTGATCGCCGCACTGATCGTGTTCGGTCGCTGGTCCGATGCGGTGGGACGACGGCCACTGCTACTCGCCGGCGCACTGCTCTCGGCAGCCAGCGCCGTGGTGTTCCTCACCGCAGGACCCGTGTGGCAGTTGATGATCGGCAGGGTGCTGTCCGGTTTGTCGGCGGGAATCTACGCCGGCGCCGCAACCGCGGCCATCATCGAACTGGCACCCCGGGGCTGGCAGGGCCGGGCACCCGCCATCGCCACCGCCGCCAATATCGGGGGTCTGGGGTTGGGGCCGCTGATCGCCGGACTCCTCGCTCAATTCGCACCCGCCCCGCTCCGCCTTCCATTTGCGCTCGATCTGGTGCTGCTGGCACCGGTCCTCGTCGGGATCTGGTTCCTGACGGAATCGGTTGATGTCCGCGCCGGGACGCGCCTGGGTTTGCAGCGGCTGTCGGTTCCCGCCGAGGTCCGAGGCGTCTTCGTGCGTGCGGCCATCGCGGCCTTTGCCGGGTTCGCGGTGATGGGCACCTTTACAGGTGTGACCCCGTCGTTCGTGTCGCAGATACTCGGCATCGACTCGCACGCGATCGCCGGCATCCTGGTGGCGGTGCTGTTCTTGACCTCGGCGTTGACCCAGATCGTCGGGCGTTCACAGCTTACGGAGCGGTCCCTGATCGTCGGATGCGCAGTCCTGGTCGTCGGAATGGCCGTGCTGGTGAGCGGGCTGCTGGTCCCATCGTTGGCCATCCTGTTCCTCGGCGCGATCATCAGCGGAATCGGTCAGGGACTCTCCTTCAGCAAGGGGTTGGCCGCGGTCGTCGCGGCCAGCCCATCCGACCGGCGCGCCGAAGTCACCTCGACCTATTTCGTGGTCGCCTATGTGGCGATCTCGATCCCGATCGTCGGTGAGGGTTTCGCCGCGGCCCACTGGGGGCTGCGCACCTCCGGGATCGCATTCAACATCGCGGTCGGTGTTCTCGCCCTCATCGCTCTGGTATTGACCCTGGTGGCGGTGCGCTCCGATCACGGCCCCGGGCCGCGGCACACCGCCTCCCGGGGTGACCACTCAATGTGACCCGACGCCCTGCTCCGTCAGTGCGTCGACCAGACTCGCGAAGCGCGCATTGCTGGCCAGATCCTCGACGAGAACCACCTGGCCGTTCTCGTCGGCGAGCGGGATGCACCAGTTCGGGTACTGCGACGAATCGGTGCCGGGCTGGTTCTGAATCCGACGCTCCCCCACCGCATCGACCAGCGCCACACTCAACAGCACAGACGGCGTCTGCGCGATGAGTCGGTACAGCGCTTCAACCGTCTCCTGCCCGGTCGGTGCGGCGTCGGGCGGTAGCAGTCCACGGGATCGGGCCAGATTCAGTACGGCGTCGCGGTCACGTTCGTCACGTGCGCGTTCGGCCGCCTCACCGGTCTCCAGCAACCCCAACCGAGAACGCAATTCGATGTGGTCACCGGCGAGGTAGCCCACCGTGGGTGGCAGGTCGTGAGTCGTCACCGACGTCAGGCACAATTGCCGGTACTCCTCCGGCGGCACCGGCGCATCGGCACCGTGTTCGAACCACAAGATCGAGGTACCCAGTATTCCGCGCTCGGTGAGCGCCTGCTGCACATACGGTTCGAAGACTCCGAGGTCTTCACCGATCACCACGGCACCGGCCCGTTCGGCCTCCAACGCCAGTATGCCGATCAGCGCGTCGTGGTCGTAATGGACATAGGTGCCCGCTGCCGGGCTCTTGCCGTCGGGAATCCACCAGAGCCGGAACAACCCCAGGATGTGGTCGACCCGCAGACCGCCCGCATGCCGCAGGACCGTACGCAGCATGTCGCGATACGGCTCGTATCCGGCCTCGGCCAGGCGGCGCGGGTCCCACGGAGGCTGGTCCCAGTTCTGTCCCTGCTGATTGAAACCGTCGGGCGGCGCCCCGACAGTCGCGCCACGGGCGAGCACATCGCCGAGCATCCACACATCGGCACTGTGCCGAGCCACCCCGACCGCGAGGTCGGCGATGATCCCGATCCGCATGCCCGCCGACAGAGCGGCATGCTGTGCATCGGCGAGTTGCTGATCGCAGATCCATTGCAGCCACATGTAGAAGTCGACGCGGTCGGCCAGCTCTCGGCGCTTACGCTTGACGAAGTCCTTGTCCCGCAAGCGCGTCGTCCACTTGGGGCTGTCGGAGCCGAAATGCTCGGCCAGCGCACACCAGGTGGCGAAGCGGCGCAGCCCCTTGCCCTCACGCCGCCGAAACGATCGGTAGGCAAAGTCCCGCTCGTCTGATCGCGGCTGGTCGTGGATCATCTCCAACGCGCTCATCTTGGCCCGGAACGATTTGTTGCGCTTGATCTTGTCGGTGGCGAGGTTCTCGTCGAAAAAGGCTCGCTCCAGCGTCTTGAGGTGTTTACGTGCCCGTTTGTCCAGTCTCGCGACCTCGGGGATGTCGCCGACCCGGATGTAGAGGGGATTGACGAACCGCCGGGTCACCGGCAGGTACGGGGACTGTTCGATGGGTGCGGTCGGTTGCGCCGCGTGCAGCGGGTTGACCTGGACGAAATCTGCCCCATGACTACTGGCCGCGGCCTCGCAGATGCCCGCGAGGTCGGCGAAATCGCCGACTCCCCACGACCTCGACGAGCGGACCGAATACAGCTGGACGGCCACGCCCCAACGCCGACCGTCTAGCAGGCCATCAGCGGTCGACAGCCGCCGAGGCGTCACGATCAGCGGCCGATCCACGGTCTGTTCGGTGGCCGGATCGAGGGCATGCACCCGGTGATAGCCCGGTTCGATATTCGCGGGGACCTCGAAGGTCGCCCGACCGATGAGTACCCCGTCGACCTCGCGCGGTTCGACCCACTCGTCGACCTGTGCGGGCTGCTCGGTGCGTCCGTCCTCGGTGACGATCCAGACATGAAGCGGATCCCAGTGCGGCACATGGGCGATGAACCGGGTCCGGGCGCCTTCGACGGCCACCGTCACCGGCGGCAACATCTCCCGCCACGGCGCATCGTCGAGGTGCGCGTGGGCCGCGGCGATCTCCTCGGAGCCATCGGCGGCCACGCCCAGCGAGGCGAGCACCGCCACGATCGTATCCGAACTCACGTGATGGTCGAGTTGATCCCAGCCCACATACCGATCGGCGACGCCACAGCGTCGGGCCAGCTCCACCAGGTCCTCGCGCGCCCCATCGTCGGTCGTCACGAGATGAATCGTCTCAGGATTCGGTCGTTCGCGCGCGTCAGCCGAACAGCACGCCCGGGTTCAACCGGCCGTCGGGGTCCCAGGCACCCTTGATCGCACGCATCGTGGCGAGATCGACGTCACTACGCCCCAGGTGCGTCCACGCCACCTTTGCCCGGCCGATACCGTGCTCGGCGCTGATGCTGCCGCCGTTGGCGGCGACGATCCCGAAGACTCGCCCCGTCAGTTCCTCGGCGTTGTGTTCGGGCACATCGAGCAGGTTGACGTGGATGTTGCCGTCCCCGACATGCCCGAACAGGATCGACCGGCACGGGTGCTCGACGAGGTCGGCCACGGCGGCCAGTTCGGCAAGCGCCTCCGGAAGCGCCCGAATCGGCACGGACACATCGAGTTTCACCACCGGCGTGGTGGACGACCGCGAGATCGTCTCGGTGTGCCGCTCACGCGCCGCCCAGAGATCGCGGGCCGGGCCGGGTTCGAGCACGGCGTCGACGACGTCAGCATCGTCGAGAACGTCGATCACCGCGGCCTCCACATCACCGGTGCCCGACACTTCCACCAGGGTGTAGAAGGGCGCGTGCGCGGCCACCGGCCGGCGCACGCCGTGCTGATGCACCAGTTCAATCCCCGCATCGGTCATGATCTCGGCCGCCTCGACGGTCAGTCCTCGCTCGGTCATGGTGTCGATGAGGGCGAACGAATCCTCTACGTGGCGCACCGCGGCCACCGTCACGATCGTCGAGGCAGGCGGGGCCACCAGCCGGAAAAGGACCCGGGTCACGATGGCGAGGGTGCCCTCGCTCCCGGCTAGCAATCCGGGGATGTCGTAGCCGACGTTGTCCTTGACGAGCGATGTCCACCTGCGCAACACCTGACCGTCGGCGCGTACGGCCTCGATGCCGAGTACCTGGCGACGGGTGTTGCCGTGCCGGATCATCCGCACCCCGCCGGCGTTGGTCCCGACCACCCCACCCGCGGTGGCCGACTCTCGCGACGCCAGATCCACCGGGAAGCGTAGGCCGTGCTCTGCGGCGCGGGAGTCGATCTGATCGATCGTCGCACCCGCCTGGACACCGACGCAGCGACCGCGGGTGTCGACCTCATCAATGTCGGTCATACGGGCAGTGCTCATCACCACCAGCAGGCCCCGGGACGCGGGCTCGGTAGGCGGCACCGACCCGCCGACCAGCCCGGTGTTGCCACCCTGCACGCAGATGGCCACGCCGTGGGCGGCACACGCAGAGACCACCGCAGCCACCTCATCGGTGGTACGCGGGCGGATCACCGCGTCCGCCGTCCCGGTCCAACGTCCGGTCCAATCGGTCAGATGGCCGGCCATCGCATCGGTGTCGGTCAACACATGCGCGTCCCCGACGATCGCCACGACATCGGACAGGAACGACGTGGCGTGTGTATCGGTCATGGTCCGATTGTCGGCGATGACCGGTGAGATCTCACGACACCGCGTCTGCGATGGGGGTGTCGCCGTCGTTGAACTCGATGCGCTTACCCACCGTCGCGGGGACGGCGAGTACGGCCGCGGCGACCTGCGCGACGTTGTCACGGCTCACCTCGTCGCCGGCCACCCGGTCCCCGCCGACCGTGATCCGGCCGGTACCGGGTTGGTCGGTGAGCCGGCTGGGTCCGAGAACGGTCCACTGCAGATCGGATGCCGTCAGATGTTCGTCGGCGGCAGCTTTCGCCTCCGCGTAGGGATAGAACGAATTGTCCTCCGGCACACCATGGTCGGGCCCGGCTCCGAAATAGGACACCATTACATAGCGGTTCGCGCCCGCGGTGGCAGCGGCGTCCATCGAGCGGATCGCGGCGTCGCGGTCGACGGCGTAGGTCCGGTTCGGGTCGCCACCGCCCGCGCCGGCGGAGAAGACCACCGCGTCCTGGTCGGTGAGTACCGAAGCAATCCCGGCGACATCGAGATTCTCCACATCGGCAACGACCGGCGTGGCACCGGCGGCCTCCACATCGTCGCGATGGGCCGGGTTGCGGATCAGCGAGGTCACTTCATCGCCCCGGTCGGACAGGATCTTCGCCAAGCGCAGAGCGATCTTGCCGTGACCCCCGATGATCGCGACGCGTGTCATGAACACTCCTCTCGTTGCGGTCCCTACCCCACCAACGTACCGACCGGACGCGACGAAGGGTTGCAGGTTCGACTGGTGGCGGTATTCTCGAACATACGTTCGGGACGGTCAGTCGGGGGTGAGTATGGCCGAGTTTGACGAGTGTGATGCAACCGATGCCGCGCCCACCAAGTCTGCGCCCACCGACTCTGCGCCGCCTGATTCGGTGCCCCATGATTCGGTACCTTCTGGGTCGGTGTCGGCGGGGTCGTTGTCGCAGGTGCCGGGTCTGCTCGCCGAGCTGGATGCGGTGGTGGATCGGTTGCCGCATGACAAGAAGGTGGCCGCCGAGGCCACCCTGGCCGGGTTGGCGTGTGAGCACACGCCCGCCGAGATCGGTGAACTCGGGCATCGGCTACTCGACAACCTCGACCCCGACGCCGAGTTGACCGACGACAGTGACCGTAAACGGCGTCGTAACGTGTGGGTCAACCGGCAAGACGCCCAGCAAATGTCAAAACTGACCGGTCACCTCGACCCGGAAACCCGCGCCCTGATCGAAACGTTGTGGGCGGTATGGGTTACACCCGGCCTCAACAATCCCGACGACCCCGACTCGCCACCCGCGCGCAACGGTTGGTGTCTTTCGCCCGCCCCGACGGGCACGTGTGCTCAGCACCCGACTGCGATCAGCCCGCCGCCCACGCGGAGATGCATCACGCCGTGCGTGACTTCGCCGACGGCGGCAACACCGACATCGTCGACCTCGCCCCCGCCTGTGGCCCCCACACCGGATGGTCGGCAAAAACCCGGGCCAGTTCACCGCCGGGGTCTACACCGACGGCCCCGACGCCGGCCGCGTGTGGTGGCGACGCAACAGCGAACCCGACCCTCGAACAAGCACGCGCCCGCATCCACCCACCACCAGCACAGGCGCCGCCGCAGCGTCTCAACTCATTCGAACTCACCGAGATGATCCCCCAACCCATCTCGGTCATGAAGGCCTGCCTCGCGCACCGCCTGTACACCAGCGCCACTGGCCGCGGGGCGGTCACTGACCGCAGGGTGGTCACACCTTCGATCGACCACGCACGAGGCCGACAATCCACAGCAGCAGGCAGGCCCCGGCGAGACAGGTCACGAAACTGAAGATCAGTCCGCCGCCCTCCACATCGACGCCGAACAGGGCGAGGATGAACCCTCCGAGCAGGCCACCGACGATGCCCACCACGATGTTGAGCAGAATGCCCATCTGAGCGTTGGTCTTCATGATCATGCTGGCGATCCACCCGGCAAGGCCGCCCACGATGATCCATCCGATGATTCCGAGTCCGAGCATCATTCCTCCACCTGGTCGGTACGCGGCGGCAGCTGGACCAGACCGCGTTCGGTCGCACACCCGACTCGACGCTACGCGGTGGACGAAACCTTCGCGGCTGCTTCGATCATCAGTGCCTGTGTCACGCCCCGGAACTGCTCGAAGTGCCCGTGATGGCCGTACTTGGCGCGCAGGTTCACGTACGGCCGGTACTCCGCTGCGGCACCGATCACGTTGGCCTCGTGGAGGTACGCGGGCAGTACGTTCTGTATCGACGGGTCCCGACGGAGCCGTAAGACCGTGTCCTGGTGAAGTGTCGCCGCAGCGCGGAACTTGGTCACCACCACACCCAATTCGGTGATCTCACGGCCGATTTCCCTTCCGAAGTCGGCGACCTGACGCTGAACATGACCGATCGCGTACGTCGACAACACGTCCGGGATCGTCGGAATCACATAGGCATCGGCCAGCGAGAGACCGTTGAGACTGAACGGACCGACATTCGGCGGGCAGTCGATGAGGATGAAGTCGTAATTGTCGGCGATCGCGGCAACCGCGCGACGCAGCACGTCGATCAGCGCGGCGTGGTCGTCGGCGGCCACACGGCGTGCACTCAGTTCCTCCTGCAACTCGATGAAGTCGAGGGAGGCCGGCAACAGGTCCACACCCCGCACCGACTCGACGGGTGACACATCGCGCTGAAGCGTCGTGTCGAGATCGAAACGCCTGGTGTCGTCGAGTGCGTCCGCGAACAGCGTCGCCAGTGTGTGTCCCCGCTTGTTGCATTGCAGCCACTGGTCCTGTCCGATCATCATGGTGGTGAGGTTCGTCTGCGCGTCGAGATCCACCAGCAGAACACGCTGCCCGAACTCGCCGGCCAGGAATTCGGCCACACCGGCAGTCAGCGTCGTCTTGCCGACACCTCCCTTGAGGCTGATGGTCGCGATCGCCGTCGGCATGGCCCACCCCGTGTGCTGGCAGTTTCGGTGGACAGCGTATCCCGGATCGGCGGTACACCGGGCAGCTGCGAGCCCAGGGTCATTCGTGGAACTCGTTTTTCGGGAGTCGTGGGCGCGTTCCGGTCGGGCGCCGACGTCCCGGTATCCGGAGCGTCCAACGCGCCGGTGCGACCGTGAAGTCCATCCATCGCCCATCTCCGAGCCAGAGTGACCAGAGATCCTCATCGGGGAAATCGCCCATCCGCACATAGATCTGCTGATCGGCGGCGCGAGCGGTCAGCCAGCCCTGATCGTCCGGGTCGTCGGCGAAGACCGAGTCGGCTGCCAAGACCTGCTCGAGATCGTCCACTCGGTCGCTGCGTCGGACCATGTCCTCCCCTGTCGGTGTTGAACTGCTGGTGTGTCGACCATCGGCGAATCGGGCGGCTGTCCCGATCAGTCGTCGAATCGGACCGAACTGACGGCGGCGGTAATCGATCGGCGGAACGCAGCACCCTCGCGCGCCGGGGCGGTTCCGGTGGCGTGCAGCAGATATGCGACGTTTCCGCGACGGTAGGCGGCATACCGGATGGCACAGAACCAGGTCTCGTCATCACCGACGTAGGTTCCCGACTGGACCGACGATCCCTCGGTGCGGAAACCCGGCTGAGTACGCGTGGCTTCGCTCTCGTCCCACTCGGGCAATGAACGAGCCTCGACAAACGCGTGATCCATGAGCTCGGACACAGCTACGGCGTGATCGATGACGAAGCGGGTCAACACGATCGCGATGGTGCCGTCGTGGCCATGGCCGGCGAGGTACAACCGCAGATAGCCGGGCGCCAGCACGCTGCTCCAGGTGTCGTCGTCGACGTCTACCAGGATTTCGCCGGGAATGGTGTCGGCGTCGGTGACGCGACTTGCGCTCACCGACATCTGTGCGAGTCGATCCAGAATCGGGATGTCGGTCGACTGCGACTGCCGACGACCCGCGCGATGCCACTCGGCCGAGCTGTAGGCGAATCGAGGGGGTCGCAGGACGGTCGGCTCCACCGGCGGCGTGTCCGCGTCATCACGAGCACGTGCGGAAAGTAACTCGACATGAGCGGGGCAGTCACCTGACCCGAACACGGCGCCGTCCCCGACCGCACCGGGGGCATTGCCGGTGTCAGTGGTCATCGGCCGATCCGCACCTCAGGCATGCACCGTGCGCGCAGCGAACGGTCGCGCCGCATTCGGCTGAGTCAGGTCCCGTTGAGTCGGCCACGCACAGAGGATAGTCGGGCGACGCCCGATGTGGGGTTCAGGCGAGGATGCGGCGTGTGATGTCGGCGATCCGGCTTGAAAACGCCACGAGCGTAACGGATTCGACAGTCGAATCCGCACCTTTGACAGCGCGAACCTGCTGCTGGACGGCATCGTCGACCGGCCAGCCATAGGCACCGCCCGAGATCAGCGGAAATGCCACCGATGCCGCGCCGAGGGCGTGCGCCAACCGAAGGCTTCGGGTGTAGCAGGAACGGAGGACAGACGACCGGTCTTCGCCGGGGGCGTAGACCGGACCGACGGTATGGATGACCCATTGCGCCGGAAGGTCGCCCCCGGTGGTCGCGACGGCCGCGCCGGATTCGAGCCCGGACGGCAGCGACGTCTCCCGCAGCAATCGGCATTCGGCCAGGATCGCCGGGCCGCCCGCGCGGTGGATCGCTCCATCGACACCTCCGCCACCGAGCAGCGACGAGTTCGCCGCGTTGACGATCGCGTCGACGCGTTGGGTGGTGATATCGCCGATGGTGACCTCGATGGTGGTCATGCGTCCAGGCTATCGATCGGTCAGAAGGACGCAGGTCCGTTGGTGTTCTTTCGCGAGCGCGCCCTGTACAACGCGAATGCGCCGTAGATCGCCAGTCCGAGCAGTGCGATCCAGAACAGGCCCTTGAGCAGTGGGCCCACCATCGCGAGCGCGAGTAGCACCACTGCGATGACGCCGAGGACCTTCCAGAAGGTCATGCCGCTGTTGGTGGTTCCGTTGGGATTCGTTGATGTCATGTCTCCACTGTGATCCGGTTGGCGCGAAAAATCACCTGTCTGCAGGCGAAATCGGGGAAAGTTCAGGGGTATCCCTGACGCTGCGCCGAGGGGTCGGTCGGCGCTGATCTCGGCAGGATGGTCGAGGCCTGATAGGAGCATCCCAACTCATCCGGCGCCGCGAATCCGCACCGATCCCGGAACCAGGTGACCACGATCTCGGCGACCCGCCGCCGTGAACGGCTCATCAGGAATCCGTGGGTGCAGTCGGCGAAGGTGTCGTCGTAGAACCACCTGTCGAGGGCGTCGCGACCGACGGTCTGCGAGGCGAGCAGCGGTACGGACATCAGCGTCGTCGACAACCGGACCAGATAGGTCTGCGAGGCCAGCACCTGGATCTGCGCGCAGTCGACGTCATGTTCGTCGTCGGGGTGCGCAACGGCCGGACCGATGTCGAGGATCGCAGCGCGCCCCATGTCGGCCATCGACTCCACCAGCCACCGCTCCATCGCCGGCCAGTCCACGGCCCGCCGCCGGGCGCGATGTCCGGCGTGTGCCGGGTGCCGGTCCGGTCGACGTCGATCGGCATGATCGTCGGTGTGGTCGGGCTGGTACTCGTCCATGTGCGCACCTCCTGTGAGTGAATCGCGGTCAGTGAATCACTTGGCACCGACAATTCCGTCGCGCGCGCCCGACCTCGCCTTTTGCCGGGTTCCGTCGGCACCGGCAGGATGAACGGGTGCCGATTCCCGAATTCATCCGCGATCTGCGCCATCACGTCGGCCACCGCCCACTGTGGCTCTCCGGCGTCAGTGCCGTCGTACTCGACTCCGATGGACGAATACTGCTGACCCACCGCGCCGACACCCGTCAGTGGGCGGTGGTGTCGGGGGTGTTGGAACCCGGGGAGGAGCCCGCACGTGCGATCCTGCGCGAGATCTCCGAGGAGACCGGGGTACGCGCCGAAGTGCAGCGGCTGACCAGTGTCGACGTCACCCCGATGATCACCTATCCGAACGGGGATCAGACGCAGTATCTCGATGTCTGCTTCCTCGCCCGCCACCGTGACGGGGAGCCACATCCCGCCGACGACGAGAACATCGCCGTCGAGTGGTTCTCTCCGGACGCCTTGCCCGCTGACCTGGCCACCACTTCTCGGCTGCGCATCGACAAGGCGCTGCGCGACGATCAGGCAGCCTGGTTTCGTCGCTGATCGGGTTCTTCTGATCAGTTCGCCGACGTCGCGTCGTCGACGATCGCTTGCTGGATGAGCCGGTAGTACTCGCGCTGCGCCGGATAGTAGTCGTCGAAATCGACTGCGGCCGGGTCGGTTTCTAGCATCACGGCAGTCAGCCTGTCCAGGTAGTACTCCCAGCCCGGTCCGGTGTTCTCGATCGCCGTCGGGTCGTTGACCATCTCAGCGAGAGTCACGGTGGTGATGCCGTCGGCCTCGACCATCTCCACGACCAGATCCCAGGTGCCGAAGTCGTCGGTGGCGCGGATCTGGAGGACTCGCGGCGGTTCGCACCGACGGATGTCGTAGCGCACGGGGATCATGTTGTCCTCGCCCTCCGCATTCATGGTGAACTGGACGTAACCCTGCGTCGGGTCACCGGTGTAGAACCCGATCCACCGGGCCAGTCTGTCCGATTCCGTCACTGCCGCCCAGACGTCTGAAATCGGTGTGCGATAGGTGCGGGTGAACTCCACCGCGTCGCCCTCCGGGCGCAGTCGGCGGCGTCCGCTGGGGATGAGCGTCATGCTGTTTCCTCCTGGTCATCACGTGCCCACCAAGTACTTGCCCACTCAATATGTGCCCACCGAGCCCACCTGCACCAGGCCTGCCGCGAGCACCTCGAGGCTTCGGCCGATTGTCCCCTATCGCGCCCGTCACCAGTGAGTCCGAGACTGCTGGAATACTCCGGGGGCGTCGCGACCTTGAACGGGGCATGGCCCACAGAATCGTCGCGACCCGTTACGGTCCCCCCGCCGAGGCCTTGGAGCTGGTGCAGACGGAGCCACCGTTGCCCGGCCCGGGCCATGCGATCGTCGAGACCAAGGCGATCGGGGTGAACCCTGCCGACGCCAAGACAGTCCGAGGTGAGATGGGCGGAGACCATTCCCGACTGCCGCTGCCGATCGGTTTCGAGGCAGCCGGGGTGATCTCGGCGGTCGGCGACGGCGCCGTGACCCCAGACGGCATGTTGTCCGTCGGGGACCGGGTGATCGTCTATCGAGCCCAGGGCGCTTACACCGACCGGCTGGCGGCCGACCTGACCTCCGTGCACCGCATCCCCGACGAGCTCGATTTCGAGCATGCGGCCGGCCTCCTGTTGGTGGGGGTCACCGCAGCCGACACCGTGCGTACCGCACACGTCGAGAGTGGGGACGTCGTCCTGGTCCACGGCGGATCGGGGGCGGTCGGCGTCATCGCGATCCAATTGGCCCGGGCATCAGGTGCGACTGTGCTCGCGACTGCGTCTGCGCGCAACCACGATCATCTTCGGTCCCTCGGGGCAATCCCGGTGACCTATGGCGACGGGTTGCTCGACCGCGTCCGCGATGCCGCTCCGGGTCCGATCACATCGGTGATCGACACCACCGGTACCGACGAGGCGATCGACACATCGCTCGAACTCGTCGACAACCCCGGCAAGATCGTCAGCATCGCCGCATTCGGCCGCGCGTCCGACGGCATCGTCCTGGTCAACGGCAGCACACCGAGTAGTCGCCGCCATCGTGCCGAAGCGGTGGAACCGTTGATCGCGAGCGCCGCCGACGGTTCGCTGGTCACCGAAGTGGCCAAGACGTTCCCGCTCGCCGACGCCGCGGTCGCGCTCACCGAGCTCGAGATCGGCCATCCGCGAGGCAAATTCATCCTCGTGCCCTGAGACCACCGGGTACGACCACACAGAACGGTGCAATTTTCGATTTGACGAGGAAGGTGACATCACCCATGTCAGTACCCACCATCACCCTCAACAACGGCGTCGAGATCCCACAGCTCGGCTTCGGCGTATTCCAGATACCGCCGGAGGACACCAAGGCCGCCACCCTTGCCGCGCTCGAAGTGGGTTACCGCCACATCGATACCGCCGAGATGTACGGCAACGAGAAGGAGGTCGGTCAGGCGGTCGCCGAATCCGGCATCCCTCGTGACCAGATCTTCGTCACCAGCAAGCTCAACAACGGCTACCACGCCCACGACGACGCGCTGCGCGCCACCGAACAGACGCTGGCCGACCTCGGTGTCGAGGCCGTGGACCTTTTCCTCATCCATTGGCCGTTGCCCGGCATCGATGTCGACTACGTCGAGACGTGGCGCGCACTGGAGAAGATCCATTCCGAGGGCAAGGCCCGCGCCATCGGCGTGTCGAACTTCCAGCAGGCCCACCTCGAGCGACTGTTCGCCAAGACCGACGTGGTGCCCGCGGTGAATCAGATCGAGGTGCACCCCTATCTGATTCAGAATTCATTGCGCGCGTTCAATTCCGAGCACGGAATCGCCACCGAGGCGTGGTCGCCGATCGCGCAGGGCGACGTCCTCGACGACCCGGTCCTCACCAAGATCGCCGGCGAGAAGAACCGCACCCCGGCACAGGTCACCTTGCGGTGGCACATCCAGCGCGGCGACATCGTGTTTCCGAAGTCGGTGACCCGTTCACGCGTCGAGGAGAACTTCGCGTTGTTCGACTTCGACCTCTCACCTGAGGACATGGCCGCCATCGACGGGATGAACAAGGACCGTCGTCGCGGACCGAACCCGGACGAGTTCAACTACATCCCGTGATGAGGTCGGACCGTCCGTGACAGGAGGTCGGTCCGGACACCATCTGCAGTACGCAGGGCGCGACCCCTGGACCCGCTCGACCTCGGCGCCAGAGCACAATGGCGCCATGAGGTTCTCGCAGCGGGCCGAGGCGGTCGCGCCCTTTTACGCGATGGAGTTCGGTAAGCGTGCCGCGCAGTTGGAGGCGGCGGGCCACCACGTCGTGAAACTCAGCATCGGCGAGCCCGATTTCGGTGCGCCACCGGCGTTCCTGTCGGCGGTACGCGACCTCACCGACGGCCGTCAGCTGGCCTACACCGCAGCGCTCGGCCTACCCGAGCTGCGGTCGGCGATCGCCGGGTTCTATCCACGACACTTCGGATGCGAGGTCGACCCCGACCGGGTGGTGGTTACCTCGGGGGCGTCGGCCGCACTGTTGCTGAGCTGTGCGGCGTTGATCGATCCGGGTGACGAGGTGCTGGTCGCCGATCCGTCCTATCCGTGTAATCGCCGCTTCGCCGAGAGCTACGGTGCGCGAGTCCGACTGATACCGACGACACCGTCGACCCGCTTCCAACTCACAACCGAGTTGGTCGCCGACGCCTGGAGAGAGCGGACGCGGGGCGTGATGGTGGCCTCCCCGTCGAACCCGACCGGCACGTCGGTGCCGTTCGACGAGTTGGCCGGCCTCTGTGGCGAAGTGGGCACCCGCGGCGGATGGCGTATCGTCGACGAGATCTACCTCGGATTGGCCGACAACTCGGACGGCCACCCGCCACGCAGCATCCTCGCCGCAGATCCCGACGCGATCGTGATCAACAGTTTCTCCAAGTACTTCGGCATGACCGGGTGGCGGCTCGGGTGGTGCATCGTGCCCGAGCAGATGGTGCCGGTACTCGAACGCTTGGCGCAGAACTTCTACATCTGCCCGCCGACACCCGCCCAATACGCCGCCCTGGAGTGCTTCACCGACGAATCGCTCGCACTCACCGAGGCGCGCCGCGCCGAGTTCCGCATCCGCCGCGAACTGGTGATCGATGGTCTGCGTCGGATCGGGTTGTCGGTGCCGGTCGCGCCCGACGGCGCGTTCTACGTCTACATCGACGTCGCCCCCACCGGCCTGACCTCGGCTGAGTTCTGCGACCGGGCGTTGGCGCAGGCACACGTCTCCCTGACACCGGGCAAGGACTTCGGACATCACACCGCCGACGACCACGTCCGCCTGTCCTATGCCGCCTCGACGGACGATCTGACCGAGGGGCTGCGGCGGCTCGGCGACTTCGTGGGCTCGCTGCACCCCTGACCGGGGCGTGGCCGTGGGCTGTCGTGCGCCGCACACATACACTGCCGATCGTATGGAGGGGATCTGTCGGGGGCCGGGTTCGAGGAGGATGACAAGGTGAGCAGTCCGTACGAGGTCGACACGGCAGCCATCGTCGCGGCCACCGAGACGGCTGTCGCCGCAGCGACCGCCGGCGCACCCCGGTTACCGGGCGTCGTCGCCGGCACCACCTCCGCCGAGAAGCTCCTCTCACTGACCGCCGGCGGAGTGCGCGCGGTCGACGGCGCCCTCGCCTCGACGTCCGACCCGATCGTCACCGACCCAGTGGCCACCGAGGCAAGGGCGACCGAGGCAAAGACTACCGAGGCAGTGACCACAGACAGTGTCTTCGCGCTCTTCTCGACCACCAAGACGATCACGGCGACGGTTGCGCTGCAGCTCGTGGAGGACGGCAGCCTCGACCTCGACGCACCGGCCGCCGACTATGCACCGCGGTTGGGCGACGTGGCCGTCCTCGAGGGCTTCGACGGCAACGGGAATCCACGGTTGCGCGCGCCGCGATCGGCTGTCACGACTCGCCAGTTACTCACGCATACGGCTGGATTCGGGTACGACTTCTTCGACGAGTCCTATCGCCGTCTGGCCCAGGAGCACGGTGTGCCCGGCACCATCAGTGCCACCCGCGAGTCGCTGACCACACCGCTGCTGTTCGATCCGGGCACGTCGTGGTGCTACGGCAGCAACGTCGACTGGGCCGGGCAGGTTGTGGAGGGCATCACCGGCCGGCGGCTCGGCGAGGTGATGAGCGAGCGCGTGTTCTCCCCGCTCGGCATGGCCGACACGGCGTTCACACTCACCGGCGAGATGTCCGGCCGGCGTGCGCTGATGCATCACCGCACGCCCGACGGTGGTCTCAAGACCAACCGGAAATGGGCACTGCCCGACGAACCGGAACTGCACATGGGCGGCCATGGACTGTATTCGACGGTCCGCGACTACCTCGCCTTCATCCGGATGTGGCTCAACGACGGTCTGTCGGACGGCGGGGATCAGATCCTGCGGCCCGAGACGATCGAGATGGCCGAACGCGATCAGCTCGGCGACCGGCGGGTGGACCGGCTGCACGGCGCGATCCCAGCGCTGTCCCACGACGCAGAGTTCTTCCCCGGCGTGCCGAAGACGTGGGGGCTGACGGCGATGATCAACGAAGAGCCCGTGCCCACCGGCCGGCCGGCCGGCGCCCTCAGCTGGGCCGGGTTGGCCAATCTCTACTTCTGGATCGACCGGCGCAGCAGGATCGGTGGCTTCTGGGCAACGCAGCTGTTCCCGTTCTTCGATCCGACGGCGCTGAATGCGTATCTCGGATTCGAGACCGCCGTGTACGACGCCCTGAAGTGCACCTCGCCCTGATGATCACGCCCGGGTAGGAATGCGCTGACCTGCAGGTATGCCCGACCACGCCAGATCAATGTGCTCGCCGTCTCACACTGAGACGCATATGACCTGAATCACAGGGTTACATCGGAGGCGCTCCAGCCCAGCAGGCCGGCACCTCGTCGGCCTTCTCACGAGGAGGCGCACATTGAGCAGGCAGAGCTTGACCAAAGCACATGCGAAGATCACCGAGTTGTCGTGGGAGCCCACCTTCGCGACACCGGCGACCCGGTTCGGCACCGACTACACCTTCGAGAAGGCTCCGAAGAAGGACCCTCTCAAGCAGATCATGCGGTCCTACTTCCCGATGGAGGAGGAGAAGGACAATCGCGTCTACGGCGCCATGGACGGCGCCATCCGCGGCAACATGTTCCGGCAGGTCCAGGAACGGTGGCTGGAATGGCAGAAGCTGTTCCTGTCGATCATCCCGTTCCCGGAGATCTCCGCAGCGCGTGCGATGCCAATGGCCATCGATGCGGTCCCCAACCCGGAGATCCACAACGGTCTCGCCGTACAGATGATCGACGAGGTTCGTCATTCGACGATCCAGATGAACCTCAAGAAGCTGTACATGAACAACTACATCGATCCCGCCGGCTTCGACATCACCGAGAAGGCGTTCGCCAACAACTACGCCGGCACCATCGGCCGCCAGTTCGGCGAGGGGTTCATCACCGGTGACGCGATCACCGCAGCCAACATCTACCTGACGGTTGTCGCGGAGACCGCCTTCACCAACACCCTGTTCGTCGCGATGCCGGATGAGGCGGCCGCCAACGGTGATTACCTGCTGCCCACCGTCTTCCACTCGGTGCAGTCCGACGAGTCGCGCCACATCTCCAACGGCTACTCCATCCTGTTGATGGCGTTGGCCGACGAGCGCAACCGCCCGCTGCTCGAGCGCGACCTGCGCTACGCGTGGTGGAACAACCACTGCGTCGTCGACGCCGCCATCGGCACCTTCATCGAGTACGGCACCAAGGACCGGCGCAAGGACCGGGAGAGCTACGCGGAGATGTGGCGTCGCTGGATCTACGACGACTACTACCGCAGTTATCTTCTGCCGCTGGAGAAGTACGGTCTGACGATTCCGCACGATCTGGTGGAGGAGGCGTGGAAGCGCATCGTCGACAAGCACTACGTGCACGACGTGGCCCGCTTCTTCGCCACCGGCTGGCCGGTCAACTACTGGCGCATCGACGCCATGACCGACAAGGACTTCGAGTGGTTCGAAGAGAAGTACCCCGGGTGGTACAACAAGTTCGGCAAGTGGTGGGAGAACTACAACCGTCTCGCCTACCCGGGTCGCAACAAGCCGATCGCCTTCGAGGATGTCGACTACGAGTACCCGCACCGCTGCTGGACCTGCATGGTGCCGTGCGTGATCCGTGAGGACATGGTCACCGACAAGGTCGACGGCCAGTGGCGCACCTACTGCTCGGAAACCTGTGCGTGGACCGACACCACCGCCTTCCGCGGCGAGTACGAGGGCCGTGAGACGCCTAACATGGGTCGCCTCACCGGTTTCCGCGAATGGGAGACCCTGCACCACGGCAAGGATCTCGCCGACATCATCACCGATCTCGGCTACGTCCGCGACGACGGCAAGACGCTGATCCCACAACCGCACCTCGATCTCGATCCGAAAAAGATGTGGACCCTGGACGATGTCCGCGGCAACACCTTCCAGAGTCCGAACGTGTTGCTGAACGAGATGTCGGACGCCGAGCGGGACGCGCATGTCGCGGCATACAAGGCCAACCGCAACGGGGCAGTCCCCGCCTGAGGCCGCGGGTTGCCAGGTGGTCTCGATACGCCGCCTCGCCTAGCGGCTCGCCGGCTACTCGACCAGCGAACCGGGGGCCCACCAGCCCAACCGGTGGTCGAGTAGTTCCGAGCCGCTAGGCGAGGAACGTATCGAGACCACGCCACACCACCACTCACACAGGAGAACCCGTGGCCGACACCCACCGCATCAACTTCGAACCCGTCGACATCGAGATGGAGGTCACCGAGGACGAGACCATCCTCGACGCCGCGTTCCGACAGGGCATCCACCTCATGCACGGATGTCGCGAAGGTCGGTGCTCGGCATGCAAGTCGTACATGCTCGACGGTGACGTCCAGATGGACGACTACTCGACGTTCGCGTGCAACGACGCCGAAGAGGCCGAGGGGTACGTACTCCTCTGCCGGACATACGCATACAGCGACTGCGACATCGAACTGCTCAACTTCGACGAGGACGAGTTGCTCGGCGGCGCACCGATCCAGGATGTCCGCACCCGGGTCACCGCGATCGAACCGCTGACCCGCGACATCGTGTCCTTGCGCCTCGACGTCGTGGAACCCGCGGCATTCGAGTTCAAGTCCGGTCAGTACGTCGACCTCTTCATCCCGGGCACCGACGAGAAGCGGTCGTTCTCCATCGCGACCACTCAGCAGACGCCGGACAAACTGGAGTTCGTCATCAAGAAGTACGCCGGAGGCCTCTTCGCCGGGATGTTGGAGGAGGGACTCTCCGTCGGCGACGAGATCATGGTCAACGGTCCGTACGGGTCGTGCACGCTGCGCAGCGGCCATGTGCTTCCGATCGTGGCCATCGGCGGCGGCGCCGGCATGGCCCCCCTGCTATCGCTTCTGCGCCACATCAGCGAGAACGAGATCAACCGTCCGGTGCGCTTCTACTACGGTGCGCGGACGGCCGCCGACCTCTTCTATCTCGACGAGATCGCCTCTCTCGGTGCAAAGATCGCCGACTTCTCGTTCACCGCATGCCTGTCGGAATCCATGGCCGACGTCGGTGACGGCGTGCACGTGGTCGAAGGCAACGTCACCGACATCGTCAAGGGATGCGAACCCGACCTAGCGCGAACGGAGGTGTATTTCTGCGGGCCGCCCCCGATGGTCGACGCCGCCTTGGCCCTCGCCGAGACGGCCGGAGTGCCCAGGGACCAGATCTTCTACGACAAGTTCACCAGCCCGGCTTTCGACTAGAAGCCCGAACGACAGGAACGAAAGGTATGTCCGCACCAACCGAACCGCGGGAACGCAGCTTCCCCTCCATCGAATTCACCGACGCCGAAGCCGGCGCCAAGGAATTCCCGAGCAGTAAGAGCCGCAAGTACAACTACTATCAGCCGGCCAAGAAGCGTGCGACCACCTACGAGGACGTCACCGTCGACGTCCAGCCAGACCCGGAACGTCACCTGACACAAGGGTGGATCTACGGGTTCGGCGACGGACCGGGTGGCTACCCGCAGGAATGGACGGCCGCGAAATCCAGCAACTGGCATGCCTTTCTCGATCCCAACGAGGAATGGGATCAGACGATCTACCGGAACAACTCGGCGGTCGTACACCAGGTGGACCTGTGCCTGCAGAACGCCAAACGCGCCCGCGCCTACGACGTGTGGAACAAGCCGTGGCTGAAGTTCATCGAACGCAATCTCGGTGCCTGGATGCACGCGGAGAACGGCCTCGCGCTCCATGTGTTCACCTCCATCCAGCGGTCCGGCCCGACCAACATGATCAACACCGCCGTCGCGGTCAACGCGGCCCACAAGATGCGGTTCGCACAGGATCTGGCCCTGTTCAACCTCGACCTCGCCGAGGCGGAGGACGATTTCGACGGCAGCGCACATCGTGATGTGTGGATGAACGCACCCGAGTGGCAACCCGTACGGGAGACAGTGGAGCGACTGACGGCGGTCGGTGATTGGTGCCAGCTGCTGTTCGCGACCAACATCGTCTTCGAGCAGCTGGTGGGTTCGCTGTTCCGTTCCGAACTCGTCATGCAGGTGGCCGCGGGCAACGGCGACTACATCACCCCCACCATCGTGGGCACGGGCGAGTACGACTACGACCGCGATCTCGCCTACACCCGCAACCTCTTCCGCATCCTCACCCGCGACGAGACCTACGGCGAGTCCAACAAGGCCTTGCTGAACGAGTGGATGGCCGTATGGGTGCCGCGTTGTCTGGATGCAGCCCGGGCACTGCAACCGATCTGGTCGCAGCCTGCCGACAAGCCGGTGACCTTCGCCGCCAGCCTCGACGCCGCGATCGCCAAGTTCCGAAGCGTCCTCGAATCCATCGACGCCGACATCCCCGAGGAGTTGAACCAGTGAGCACCAGTATGCAATTCGGAGCCGAGACCGAGTTCTCCAACATGTGCGGTGTGACGCTCATGAACACGCCGGTCGGCCGGGTGGTCGCCGACGTGATGGGCGCAAAGGAGGGCGTGGAACTCACCGAATACCCGTCGATGATCCGCGTCGACGGCGTCAACCGTCTCGATTTCGACTACGACGAACTGACCGACGCCCTCGGCCAGGACTTCGACGGATCGGTCTTCGAGGAGATCAGCTCTACGCATTACGGACGCATGGTCCACCTCGACGACCGCACGATGTTGTTCGCCAGCCCCGAGGACGCCGCGGAATTCATCGGTTTCGACCTGACCGCGTCCTCGTGAACCTCACCGCCCGGGGGTGGCTACCCACCCCCGGGCGGTGATCTCCACCCCGACCTGTTCCAGCCCAACAGAGAGAACGAGTGAGAAGCATGTACGAGAAGAACGGCGACAAGTACTTCATCGTCGACGGCCATGTCCACCTGTGGGATGGCCGCGAATCCAATCAGCGCAACATCCACGGCAAGCAGTTCATCGACTGCTTCTACGACTATCACAAGAACCTCAGCCCCGAGGAACAGGTCTGGGACTACGACACCTATTGCTACTACGGCGCAGATCGGCTGTGGAACGATCTGTTCGTCAACGGCCCAGTCGACCACGCGATCTTCCAGGCCACCATTCTGCGCGAGTTCTACGTCAACGGGTTCGCCCAGGTCGACGACTCACTCAAGCTGGCACAAGACAATCCGGGCAAACTCACCTACAACCACGCCTACGACCCGCGTGACGGCGAGCAAGGACTGGTCCAGCTACGGCGCGACGCCGAGACCATGCAGCTGCAGGGCGTCAAGCTCTACACCGCCGAATGGCACGGCGACTCGCGCGGATACAAACTCGACGACCCGTGGTCGCGACGCTACCTCGAAGAATGTATCGAGCTGGGCATCAAGAACGTCCACGTGCACAAGGGGCCAACCATCCGGCCGCTGGATCGCGATGCCTTCGACGTCGCCGACGTCGACAAGGTGGCCACCGACTATCTCGACCTGAACTTCATCATCGAACACGTCGGTCTGCCCCGGTTGGAGGACTTCTGCTGGATCGCCACCCAGGAGTCGAACGTGTACGGCGGCCTGGCCGTTGCCATCCCGTTCATCCACACCCGACCGCGCTACTTCGCCCAGATCATCGGCGAACTCCTCTACTGGATCGGCGAAGACAAGATCCTGTTCGCCTCCGACTACGCGCTGTGGACCCCGCAGTGGCTGGTCGAGCGATTCGTCGACTTCCAGATCCCTGAGGACATGACGGAATACGCGCCCATCACCGTCGAACAGAAGAAGAAGATCCTGGGCCTCAACGCGGCCGCGTTGTATCCCAACATCGAAGTGCCAGAGGAGTTGCAAATTCCCACCGATGCCGCTGACCCCGGTGTGGAGGTCGCAGCCGGCGCCAAAGACGCGGTGAGCGCATGACCGCGGTGGCCGATGGGCCGGTGACCACCACGGTCACCGACGCCGTCCTCGCCGCGCTGGGCACGGTGGTCGATCCCGAGCTCGACGAACCGATCACCGACCTCAACTTCGTCCGCTCCATCCTGATCGACGACGACGGCGTCACCGTGCACCTACGGCTTCCCACGTCGTTCTGCTCACCCAATTTCGCCTATCTGATGGCCTCCGACGCACAGGACGCATTGCATCAGATCGACGACATCGGACTGGTCCGTGTGCTACTCGACGACCACCACGACAGCGACAAGATCAACGCAGGTCTGGCCGCGGAGGCGGGCTATGTGGGGACTTTCGGAGCGGAGGCCGACGACAGCCTCGACGAGCTACGGGAAATCTTCGTCCGCAAGGCACACACCGCCGCCATGGAGCGCTGCGTATCCGCGCTGCTAGCGTCCGGCGAGGTCACCATCGCCGACCTAGGGCATCTCACGGTGCGGGATCTGCCGCCGGGGCCGGCGAAAGCCGCGCTGCTACGCCGTCGGGTGAACGCTGGGCTGAGCCTGTGCCCCAACAGTCTTGTCCTCGTCGATGACGACGGCCATCCCGTCGCACGCGACGACATCGCCATGGCCCTGCGCTTCGCCCGATCGGTCCGGATCTCCATCGAGGGCAACGGGCATTTCTGCCGAGGCCTGTTGGCCACCCGATACGCCGACGACACCGACTGCGATGGCCGCAGCGGCCCGGTCATCACCGACCTGCGATCGCCGAGGAGAACATCATGAAAGCCGTCCAGGTGGTCGGATACCACGACAAGCTACAGCTCACCGACATCCCCGATCCGGAGATCACCGGCCCCCTCGATGTGATCGTGAAGATCGGCGGGGCCGGGGTGTGCCGCACCGATCTGCACATCCTGGAAGGCCAGTGGGCCGAGAAGAGCCAAGTGACGTTGCCGTACACGATCGGCCACGAGAACGCCGGTTGGGTGCATGCGGTCGGTGATGCCGTCACCAATGTGGCCGTCGGCGACACCGTCATCCTGCACCCGCTCATCACCTGCGGATTGTGTCGGGCCTGCCGCGATGGCGACGACGTGCATTGTGAGAACAGCGATTTCCCTGGAATCGACACCGACGGTGGCTACGCCGAGTATCTGAAGACAACCGCACGCAGTGTCGTCCGCATCAACGACTCACTGCAGCCGTCGGATGTGGCGGCACTGGCCGATGCCGGCCTCACCGCCTACCACGCCGCGGCGAAGGTCGCGCGCATGACCCGGCCCGGCGACACCTGTGTGGTGATCGGTGCGGGTGGTCTGGGCCACATCGGCATCCAGGTGCTCGACGCCATCTCGGGAGTCACCATCGTCGTCGTCGACCGCAACCCGGCCGCAGTGGAATTGGCGGTCGAGGTCGGGGCGCATCACGGCATTGTCGCCGACGGCACACATGTGCAGCAGATCCTCGAGATGACCGGCGGTCACGGTGCCGAAGCAGTGCTGGACTTCGTCGGCGAGGGCGGCGCCACCGCGGAAGGTATCGCGATGTTGCGTCGCGCCGGCAACTATTTCGTCGTCGGATACGGCGAGAACATCGACGTCCCCACCATCGACGTCATCTCCACGGAGATCAACTTCATCGGCAATCTCGTGGGGTCCTACAACGACCTGACCGAGCTGATGACCCTGGCCGCCCAGGGCAAGGTCACGCTACACACGACCAAATATGCCCTCGACGACTATCAGCAGGCGATCGACGACCTCGACGCCGGCCGAGTACGTGGTCGCGCCATTCTCATCCCCTGATTCCCAAAACAAATCACGAAAGGCAGTGACACCATGGCCAAAGAGTTGCGCTACAACGCCGAAGCGCGGCTACGGCTGGAACGGGGCGTCAACGCCCTGGCAGACGCAGTCAAGGTGACCCTCGGACCCAAGGGCCGCAACGCGGTCCTCGAGAAGCTCACCGGCCCACCCACCATCACCAACGACGGGGTCACCATCGCCCGGGAGATCCAACTGCGAGATCCCTTCGCCAACATGGGCGCCCAGTTGGTCAAAGAAGTCGCCATGAAGACCAACGGGGTGGTCGGCGACGGCACCACCACCGCCACGGTGCTGGCGCAGGCCATGGTCCGCGAAGGCCTACGTGCCGTCGATCAGGGCGCCAACCCGATGCGCGTCCGCCGCGGTATCGAACGAGCGGTCGCCGCCGTGATCGACGCGCTGACCGATCAGGCCGTGCAGATCGGCGGCCGGGCCGATCTCGAACGGATCGCCAGTCTGGCCGCCAGCGACGACGAGGTCATCGGGGCAGTGATCGCGTCGGCTGTCGAGCATGTCGGCCGCACCGGTGTGATCACCACCGAGGAGAGCGACGCCCTCGGACTGTCCGTCGACGTGGTCGACGGGATCGAGTTCGACCACGGCTACATCTCCGGCTACATGGTCACCGACCACGAACGCATGGAGGCCGTCCTCGACAACCCGGTCGTGCTGCTGACGAACAAGAAGATCACCTCGGTGCAGGAGATCATGCCCGCCGTCGAGTCGGCCAAGCGTGCCGACCGGCCGCTGCTGGTCCTGGCCGAGGAGGTCGACGGTCCTGCCCTGCAACTGCTGGTCGGCGGCAACATGCACAAGACGATGCAATCGGTGGTGGTGCGAGCCCCCGGTTTCGGACACCGGCGGGTCGCCGAACTCGAGGACCTCGCGATAGCGCTCGGCGGGCAGGTGATCGCCAAGGACACCGGACTCGAGCTCTCGGAGGTTTCGCTCGAGCTTCTGGGCACCTGCGACCGGGTCACGGTCACCGAGAACGAGACCACGATCGTCGGCGCGCATGGCGACCAGTCGATGGTCGACGCACGAGTCGGGCAGCTCGAGGCACAGTTCGGTCGGGCCCGTATCGATGCCGACCGCGACGCCCTCGAACTGCGGATCGCGCGGCTGACCGGCCGGGTGGCCGTCATCCGGGTCGGCGGCGTCACCAGCGTCGAACTCAAGGAACGCATGCTCCGCGTCGAGGACGCACTGGCCGCGACGCGAGCAGCCGTGGAGGCAGGCATCGTGTCCGGCGGCGGCACGGCCCTCGCCCAAGCCCATCGCGCGCTGGAGGCATTGACCACCGATGGCGACCCGGTGGGTGCCGAAGCGGTCGCCGACGAAGCGGTCGGCATCGACGTGGTGCGGCGCTCACTCGCCGAACCGCTGCGCTGGATCGCCATGAACGCCGGATTCGACGGGGACGAGGTGGTGCGTGTAGTGACCGGACTGCCCATCGGGCACGGCTTCAACGCGCTGACCGGTGGGTACGGCGACATGTTCGACGAAGGTGTGATCGACCCGTGCAAGGTGACGCGGGCAGCACTGGAGAGCGCCGCATCCATCGCGGCGCTGTTGATCACCACCGAGACCGCAGTGGTGGAGGAGGTGCTCACCCATCCCGGCGCGATCGATGCGCCCGGCTTCGGCGACCTGGCCGAAGGGATGGTGCGGCCGTCGAACATCTACTGACCGGCGGGCCCCGCGCGGGCCTCCCCTGAACTGGGCCGGCCGCGATCCGGACGAGTGCGTTCGCGGCGTTGATCGCGGCCGGCCCTCCTCGCCAGGATGACCGCATAACCAGGTTCTGTGCGGTGCGCGAGACGTTAGACTCGAACCGGTGTGAGATCCGCATCACAGCGCGGTCCACATCACAGAGGAGTTTGTTTGTCTGTGGGATTTCAGCCGACATCACCGAAACCACCGACCGCGGTCGCTGCGGCACGGGAGCGATTCCTGTCCGACGACAACATGCCGGTCGGGGTACGCGAGAGCATCTCGACGTCGTGGCGCCGATCGCGTGACTTCAACGTGCACGCCGATCGTCTGGAACTACCGTTCGTGCGCGAACCCAACCTGGAGAGTCCGCTGGTCAGCGCGGCCCGTCCAGTCATCCGACAGCTCGCCGACGACCTGTCCGCCGAACCGGTCAGCATCATCCTGACCTCCGCGGATGGGGTCGTGCTGTCGCGGGCCACGGCACATCGGCCGCTCGAGCGCAGGCTCGACGAGGTGAGTCTGGCCCCCGGCTACAGCTACCGCGAGGAACACGCCGGCACCAACGGGATCGGGACCGCACTGGAGAATCGGCAGGCCACCCTGGTCCGCGGCTCCGAGCATTACGCCGGGGTCCTCGCCGACCTGTCCTGCGCAGGGGTGCCGATCGTGCACCCCGTGTCCGGGACGTGTGTGGGTGCGCTCGATCTCACCGGACTCGCCGACGACGGCGGCCCGTTGTTGCTGTCGCTCGCGAAGTCGGCGACGGCACAGATCGAACAGCGGATGCTGTCCCAGGCGAGCGAACGCGAGTCGCGGCTGCTGAACGCATACCTGACCACCTGTCGACGTGCACCGCAGATGATGGTGTTGGCCATCGCGGGCGAGGTCGTGCTGATGAATCGGCGGTTGCGGCTGGCCATCGATCCCCAAGATCAGATCTCGCTGCTCGAGCACGCCGTCGATCAGACGCTCGACACCACGGCATCGCGCCGGGTCGGCACGATGGCCAGCGGGCGGGTCGCGCGACTCTCACCGATCCCAGAGTTCTGGGATGAAACAGCGGGAATGGCCATCTTCCACGTGCACCTGATCGATACCGGCAAACACACAGAACCGCCCATGACCCGGCGCCGCGGCTCGGCGTTGCCCGGCGTCGTGGGGCGTAGTTCGTCGTGGCATCAGTCCTGTGATCGGGTGGTCCGCTACCTCCGCGCGGGTGACTGGCTCGCCGTGTCCGGCGAGACCGGCACCGGACGATCCACTGTGCTGCGCGCCGGAGCCGCCCTGACCCGGGGCAACGTTCGGGTGTTTGCGGCGGCCGATCTCCAGATACCGGAGTCCCTCGACGCCCTCGACAGCGAACTCGACCGGGACGACTTCAGCGTGATACTGCGCGACATCGACACGCTCGACGGCGACACGTTGGCCACGATCGCCGACATGCTGCAGGGCCGCGAAGGGGCCGGCTGGGTGGGGGTGACAGTCGGCGATGTGACCGTCGATGCACTGCACGACGCGGATGCCGCGGCCATCCTGCTCCCGTTCTTCACCCACACGGTGCCCATCCCGCCACTGCGCCATCGCATCGAAGATCTGCACGACCTGATCCCGGCGCTGCTGCGGCAACTCACCCGCGGGCGCGAGCTGACGGTGTCGTCGGCGGCCATGCGTCAGCTCACCAAGTACAGCTGGCCCGGAAACGTCGCCGAACTCCGGCAGATCCTGCGCCAGATCGTCACCCACCAACGATCCGGTGTCATCGACGTGAACCAGCTTCCGCCGACGTGCCGCGCCCTCAGTCGACACACGCTCACCCGGATCGAGGCCATGGAACGCGACGCGATCATCCGAAGCCTAGAGGAAAACGGTGGGCACAAACCGGCCGCCGCTGCCGCGCTGGGTATCTCACGCGCCACGATCTACCGCAAGATCAAGGAATTCGGCATCGACGTGTGACAGCTCGGATGGCGGTGGCACCACCCACCGCTGTGCGCACCCGGCGCTCTGCCTACTCGGGCGCACCCGGCAACGGCTTGCGCCAGGCACCGATCCGCACATCGATCCGGTCATGATGTCCGCCCGACCAGATCACCTCGAGGTCGTGGCTGCGCAGCACTGCGACGATCTGTTCGGCCAACATCGTCTCGGTCTGCTCGTAGGCGAGGTGTTCGGCGTCGGTGTCGCCGTCCGACATCGCATCCAGTACCGATTCCGATACGGATTCGTGCGGCCGGAAACCGCTGTAGGACAGGGACAGAACAGGGTCGTCGTCGGCGATGTGGCCTGCGTCGGCCTCGGCGAAGAAGACATAGGCCCACTCACGAAACTTGTACCAGTCGTCGCGCTCGGGCGCCGGGGTGCGTTCGGCGTCGATGAGCGCAGTCGCACAGCGCGCGCAGCAGGCGAAGTTCATCCGGGCCAGGACGCCTGCGGCATCGAGTTCGCCGAACGCGGCACTCAACCGGCCGAAGTCACCGGTGTCGTTCCACGCAGCCTCGTCCGCACGTCGGGCGACCCACATTCGTCGTACCTCGGCGGTCACCTCGTCGGCCGACGCACCGTTGTCCTCGGCCCAATCGCGCGCGTCGGACTCGACCTCTTCGAGGTCGGTGAACCCCGGCGCCAGTCGCGACCTGATCAGCTGTCGTAGATCGGTGAGACGTTCTCCCCGCATCACGCTCCCATCGTCGATCCCCACGAAGTTTGGACGCACCGGCAGGCGTCGGGGTTCCGGCTCGACGGGGTTTCGTTCGTTCGAAGGACCGCCGAGCACTCGTCGCCACCACGACTTCGGCTGTTCGACCGACACCGGTCGCGTACGCTCACCGACGTGTCCCCCAGCGATGCATCCTCCGGCCACGACCCGTCCGGGCCGCTGTCCTTCGTAGACGAACGCACCGCCTTGGCCGCTGCAGCGCACCGGCTGCACCGGACCGGGATGACACACGGTACCGGTGGCAACCTGTCGATCCGGTGTGGCGACACCGTGATCTTGACGCCGTCGGGCTGCCGATTGGCCGACGTCACCGCCGACCACATGGTCCTCGTCGATCTCGACGGTACGGTCGTCGAGGACACCGTCCACCGCCCGACGTCGGAACTGCGAATCCACCTCGACATCTACCGGCGCACAACGGCACGCGCGGTCGCCCATGCCCACCCGGTGGCGTCGATCGCGGTGGCCAACATCGTCGACGAGTTGCCGGTGGTCCACTACACGGCGGCGTTGACCGGCGGGTCGGTCCGGGTGGCCGCCTACGCGGTCTTCGGCAGCGAGGCACTCGGCGACGCGGTGGCCGCCGCGTTAATCGACCGGACTGCGGCGCTGATGCGCAACCACGGATCGGTCGCCTATGGCGATGACATCGACATGGCCTGCGAGCGTATCGAACTCGTCGATTGGCTGGCCGACATCTACCTGCGTTCGGCTGCGGTGGCGACGCCGGCATCCCTTACCTCCGACGAGGTCGTCGAGGTGATCGCCACGGCGCTGCAACGACAGTACTCACCATTTCCCGGGAGGAAGACATGAGGATAGCGACGCTCGGCGCGCATGTTCTCGACGTGCTGGCACAACCGGTCGACGAGATCCCGGACGGTCAGGGTGCCGTGCTGGTGCAGAGTATCCGGATGTCGGCGGCGGGCCCGGCCGGCGGCACCGCGATCACCCTGGCCAAACTGGGCGTCGAGGTCCACACCGTAGGCGCGGTCGGCGACGACGACCCCGCCGGCATGCTGAGGATGATGCTCGGACGGTTCGGCGTGCACACCGACCACCTGGTGGCCGTCGCCCAGCCGACCTCGATGAGCGTGCTGCCCATTCGCAGCAACGGTGACCGGCCGGCGCTGCATGTTCCGGGCGCCAACCTCGCCTACCCCCTTCCCGATGCACCTCGCGACCTGCTGACCACGGTCGATCACGTCCACGTAGGTGCTCCCGAACTGCTCAACCCGCCGGAGCTGGCGCCGCTGCTCGCCGACATCCGCGCAACCGGTGTCACCGTGTCCGCCGACATCCTCACCGACGGCGATCCGGGTGTCCTCGCCTGGCTCGAACCGGTGCTGCCCCACCTCGACTACCTGTTGCCCAACGACGATCAGATACGTGGACTGACCGGCGAGAGCGATCTGGTGGCCGCCTGTCGCCGGCTGATCGATCGCGGCGTCGCAACCGTGGCACCGACCGCCGGCGCAGACGGCGCCTATGTGGTTACCGCCGAGACCACCGACCACGCAGCCGCACACGATGTCGACGTCGTGGACACGAGCGGCTGCGGCGACGCTTTCTCGGCCGGTTTCCTCGCCGCGCGCGTACACGGACTCTCCCTACTCGAGTCGGCCGAGATCGGTTGCGCGGTGGCCGGAATCGTGGCAACAGGATTGGGTTCGGACCACGGCGAGATGTCGTGGGACACCGTGTCGCGCGAGCGCTGAGTCGGTGACCTGGGGGTCGGTCGGATGACCGACCCCCAGGTTTCTGGGTGCGCGATTCCCCGGTTGATCGGGATGGGCAACGTGGCGGCGACGAGCCAGGCTCATAACCATGAACACACCAACCGACACCATCGTTGCCATCAACCCGACGACCTGGAACGCCCCGTTCCGCTTCGACCACGCCCAGTTGCGACCTGCCCCCAGCCAAGTGCTGAGCATTGCCGGGCAGGCTTCTGTCGCCGACGATGGCACCGTCGTGCACGAGGGCGACGTGGCGGCCCAACTGTCGCTTGCGGTCCACCACATCGAAGAGATCCTCGCTTCGGCGCAGATGACCCTCGCCGACGTCTTCATGATGACCATCTACACCACCGACGTCGCAGCCACCCTGGCCGCGTATGAGGCGCTCACCGAACGACTCGACGTACACGGCGCCACCCCGCCGGCCGCCCTGGTCGGGGTCACCGCCCTCGCGCTACCCGGTCTCGCCGTCGAGATCGCGGTGCAGGCGGGGCGCTGAGTTTCGTCGTCCCAATCCCGTTGTGCGGCCCTCTCACCGCAACCACGGTCCCCCAACGTAATTCATCAACGCACACCGATTCATCCAAGGAGAAACCATGTCCATCACCACCCCCGAAGAACACATCCCGCCCGCCGGTCCCCTCGACGTCACAGAACTCGACGCGGCCGTCGCCGGCCCGGTGCTCACCCCCGACGACGCCGACTACCCCACCGAACTGGCCGGTTTCAACGCGGCCGCCACACCCGCGCCGGCCGTCGTCGTGGGCGCGACGTCGCCGGCCGACGTCGCCGAGGCAGTGCGCTATGCCCGCGCCAACGGACTGCGTGTGGGCGTCCGGGCCACCGGACACGGGCCCGTCATCTCCGGCCGTGGCCACCTGACCATCACCACCTCCCGCATGACCGACATCCAGGTCGACGCCGCGGCCAAGACCGCCCGGGTCGCCGCCGGGGTCCGGTGGCGCGATCTCGCTGCCGCAACGGCACCGCACGGGCTGACCGGGCTGGTCGGGTCGTCGTCATCGGTGGGCATCGTCGGCTACACGCTCGGTGGTGGACTCAGCCCGCTGGGACGGCAATTCGGCTTCGCCGCCGACCGGGTACGACGTATCGAACTGGTGACCGCCGACGGTGTCATCCGGACGGTCGACGCGGGTGCGGGTTCCGACCTGTTCTGGGCACTGCTCGGGGGCCGCGACGGGTGCGGCATCGTCACCGCGATCGAACTCGACCTGATCGATCTGGCCACCATCTACGGAGGTGGTGTCTTCTTCGCCGGCGATGCGGCCGAGCAGGTGCTGCACGCGTGGCGCGACTGGGCGCCCACCCTGCCGGACACCGCCGGATCGTCGGTGGCCATCGTGCGGCTCCCACCGGATCCGAATCTGCCGCCACCGCTGCAGGGACAAACTGTCGTGCACGTGCGTTTCACCTACACCGGCGATCCCGCCGTGGGTGCGCAGATGCTGGCGCCGATGATGTCCGCCGGACCAGTGTTGTTGAGCAACGTCGACGTCCTGCCGACGGCTGCCCTCGACGCGGTGCACATGGACCCGCCCGGTCCGCTCCCGAGCGTCGAGCGCGGATGCGGTATCCGTGATCTACCGGCCGAGGCCGTCGACGCGGTGTTGGCCGTCGCCGGACCGCAGGTCGCGAGTCCGCTGGCCATTGTCGAGATCCGACTGCTCGGCGGTGCGCTCGCCTCACCGCAGGGCGTGCCCAACGCGGTGACCGGGCGCGCGGCCCGCTATTGCGTGATGGCGATCGGGGTACCCGCGGGACCGCTGGGCGATCAGGCCGGCGCCCACGTCGCCGCCGTCAACGGCGCCCTCTCCCCATGGGCGAGCGACGGTCTGCTCAACTTCGCGGGCCAGACCCCGGCCGCCGAGCTGTCCACACTCTGGACAGCCGCCGACTGGTCGCGACTCGAGGAGATCCGACGCCGCCACGACCCCGCGGGGATGTTCACCCGGATCGGCTGATCACACACTGACGGCGAGGGTGCACCGCGCACCCTCGCCGCGGGCTGTCCGAATTCCCCCAAATTTCTGGGATAGACAGATGACCTGCGAAAACGGAGAATCTTTTCATGACGACGAGTCTGACTGCCGAGCGCGTTCGCAGTGATGTCGACGTACTCGCCCGCGCCGGTCTCGACGTCGGCGACTTTCTCGGTGAGGCGATCGGTTCGCTGATTCGCGCCGTACCGCACGCGGCGGCGTGTATGGCGACCGTGGATCCCAACACTCTGCTGCTGACCAGCACCCGCAAGTACGGAAACCTGTTGGGGCGCAACGAGCACGACGACGAGTGGGGACTGCGGGAGTACGGGGCACCGGAGTGTTCGTCGTTTCGGCAGCTCGCCCGCGCCGGTGTCGATGCCGTCGGCATGCACGACCTGACGGCGGGCCGAACCCAGGATTCACCCCGCATGCACGAGTTCATGCGGCCGCACTATGACTTCACCGACGAAGCGCGGCTCATCCTGCGTGACGGCGACCAGGTGTGGGGTGGCATCGCCTTCTTCCGCGAGCTCGACGAGCAGCCGTTCATCCCGAGCGAGATCGAATTCCTGCGGACGTTGTCCCAGCCGCTCGCCCGGGGCGTCCGCACGGGTTTGCTCGCGAGCATCGTCGCGGAGCCGCAGACGACGCCCTCAGGACCCTGCGTACTCATCGTCGACAGTTCCAATCAGATGATCCAGATGAGCGCCGGCGCCGAGGAGCGGGTGGCCGATCTGCTGTCCGGGGCGAACAGTGGTGCCGCGACGTCGGTGATCACCGGCCTGGTGAGCGCCGCACGCCGGTACGGGCGGGGCGAATCCGATGTCCCACCGAGGCTGCGGGTACGCGGCGCATCGGGCATGTGGCTTGTCGTGCACGCCTCGCCCTTGTCGAGCACCGTCGATCGCGTAGGCGAGGTGGTGGTCACCATCGAGGAGGCACGGCCGCCGGAGATCGTGCCACTCGTGGTGGCCGCCTTCGGCCTCACGTCCCGCGAGCGCGACGTCACCCAGATGGTGCTGCAGGGGGTCGCAACCAAGGACATCGCCACAACGCTGCACGTATCCGCCTATACCGTCCAGGACCATCTCAAGTCGATCTTCGACAAGGCGGGCGTGCGCAGCCGCCGCGAACTGATCGCGCGCGTCTATTTCGACCAATACGCACCCCGGATGAACGATCCGCTGCTGCCATCGGGGTCTTACTCCGCCGGCCCATCGGAGCTGATGTGACCGACGGTGCCGTCAGTGGTTGATGCCGTCGAGTGCTTATCCAGCCGAACTTGCCGCACGTTCAGGCGAATTGTCTTCTCGCGGTGATTTCTACCCACAACGCGTAACTCCTGTGACTCCTGTTTACCAAAGTCCAATGAAACCAGCTTTTTTCACTGCGCACCCATCCAAACGTTCTGTCGCAGAATAATTCTCAACAGGACTTCCTTGACGTCGAACATTCTTTCGATTACCTTGGAATCATGAGAACTTCGGGGGATCTCACATCCATTACTGATTCACTGCGTGAGCTGTGCTTTGCCGACGACATGTCGGGTCGGGCAGCGTTTGATGCGATGACCGCTCTGGTCACGTTGCGTAATCTGATCGACCATCACGCCGCGACGGTGGTCGGCCATCTGGACCGCCTCGGTGTGGCCCGCGACCACGGCCGCAAGTTGAGTGAGTTGTTGATCGTGATGGGCCTGGCACCGGCGGTGGCGTCCCGTCTGATCCGTATCGCCACCGCCCGTGAGCAGCTCCCCACTCTGGGCGCGCATGCCGCCGATGGGGCGATCTCGGCCGAACATGTGGACGCGGTGGGTAAAGGGGTCGATCATGTCGGGAAAAGATCGGCGGAACCGATCGACGATGTAGCGCGTCTAAACATCGTGACCGAACTTCTCGCGCACTTCTTTTCCGGCGCCACGCCCGCCGACATCGGTAAACGCGCGCGTCGTCTGGGCAACCAGGCCGCCGCCGACACCGGTGGGCTACCGGCATCCGAGGACCGCAACCTCAACACGCTCGTCCACGATGTCGACGGTGACGGACGCCTGCAAGTGCGCGCCGACCTCAACACCGAAGTCGGCGAGAAGTTCTCGGCTGCGATGGAAGAGTTGGCGGCACCCCGCCCCGAACCTGACGGCTCACCGGATGCCCGCAGCCCCGAACGCCGGCATGCCGACGCCCTCGAAGCGCTCTTGGATATCGCTGCCCGCAGTGGCGATGCGGCCTCGGCACCCCGTCACCAAATATTGGTGTCGGTGCCCGCCGATACCCCGGATCTGGCCGAACTACCATTCATGGGCTCACTCACCGAAGCCATGCTGCGCACCCTGACCTGTGACAGCACCGCGACCGTCGCGATCGTCGACGGTGAGGCGGTGCCGATGGAGATGAGTAAAGACAAACGCCTGTTCCCAGCCCATCTCCGTAAAGCGTTGCACAAACGCGACGAGTGTTGCATCAAATGCGGCGTGGCGGCCTCCCGCTGCCAGGGCCATCACCTCGTGCATTGGGCTGATGGTGGAATCACGGTGTTGGACAACGGATGTTTGCTGTGCCCGTCGTGCCATGCCGACATCCACCACAACGGGTGGGAAGTGATCATGGGCCACGACCGACATCCCTGGCTCCTCCCACCCGTCGCTGTCGACCCGACACGTCGGCCGATACCGGCCTACAACCGACGCACCCTCAACCTCGACAACCTACCCGCCGCCGCCTGAGCGACGCAGTCACAGTCTTCCCACGCACCCGACCCCGGTCGGGACCGCAACCGTCCCTTGAAAACTCCATAGCGTGAAACAACGGCGCCGCAACGGTGTCGCGTACCCGACGGCCACCACAGTTGCACGCCAACCAGGGTGGTGCGCGGTACGCGACACCTTGCGCCGGCGGCCACATTGCCCGAAAACCGTATGCGCGTGGCGATCACCGCACCATACGGACCGCAAGCTCCCCGTAGGCTGCACCGAGCTCCACCGGATCCTGGTGAGTGCGCGACGGGAACCACCGGCACACGTCGACACACAACGACGACAGGGCCAGCACTACATCGTCCGCCGCGGTAACGGTGAACTCACCGGAGTCGATCCCGCGATGCACGATCGCGGCCAGCACGTCGGAGGTTTCGCGGCGGATCGCGGTGATCGTCCGATAGTGCTCGCGAGTGAGGCCATGCAGTTCGTATTGCACGACCTTGGCCAGTTCGTGATGCTCGGCCTGCCAGCGGGTGAACTCCTCGATCACGATCCGCAGCCGTTCGGCCGCAGGCAGCGAGTCGTTGTCGGCCTTGCGCAGTGCCGACAAAACGCCCTGATGACCATCCATTGCGATGGCGTAGAGCAGCTCTTCCTTCGACTTGTAGTGCGGGTACATCGCCGCGGCGCTCATGTTCAGCCGTTTGGCGATCTGCCGCGTCGACGTCCCGCCGTAGCCCACCTCGGCGAACGATGCGATGGCGGCCTGACGAATCCGTTCGGCGGCCGCAGAGTCCCGCGTCGTCACCGGCATCTCGCACCTCACTCGATCAAGGGCCTTGTTGACCTCATCGCACTGTACGATGCATCATAAGCGAGCGCTTAGGAGATGAGCGATCGCTTAGCCAACGAAGGAGCATCATGGCCGCACCACTCTCCCGTCGCGATCTCGAGTTCCTGCTCTACGAGTGGCTCGACGCCGAGGCCCTCACCGCTCGCACTCGTTTTCAGGAGCACTCCCGGGAGACGTTCGACGCGGTGCTCGAGCTCAGCGAAGACCTCGCCACCAAGCGCTTCGCCCCGGTGAACAAGCTCGGCGACCAGCACGAACCCTACGTAGGTGAGGACGGCAAGGTCGTGTTGCCGGCCGAGATCACCTCCGGCATCGCCGAGTTCGTCAAGGCCGGCCTCACCGCAGGCTCCTTCGACGAGGCACTGGGCGGGATGCAGTTGCCCACGGTGATCAGTCGTGCCTCGAGCGCCTGGTTCCAGGCCGCCAATGCGGCGATGTCGTCCTACGCATTCCTCACCGTCGGCAACGCGAACCTGCTCGCCGAATACGGCACCCCCGAGCAGATCGACACCTGGGTGCGACCGATGGTCGAGGGCCGCTTCTTCGGGACCATGTGCCTGTCGGAACCGCAGGCTGGATCGTCGCTGGCCGACATCACCACCAAGGCGCAGCCGCAGTCCGACGGCTCCTACCGCATCACCGGTACCAAGATGTGGATCTCCGCCGGTGAGCACGAACTGTCGGAGAACATCGTGCACCTCGTGCTCGCCAAGGCACCCGGCGGCGAACCGGGCGTGAAGGGCATCTCACTGTTCATCGTGCCGAAGTATCTGGCTGACGGCACCCGCAATGACGTGGCGCTCGTCGGGCTCAATCACAAGATGGGCAATCGCGCCACCACCAACACTCTGCTGAACTTCGGCGACGGAACGCACACCCCGACCGACATTCCCGGCGCGGTCGGATACCTCGTCGGCGCGGAACACCGCGGGTTGTCGTACATGTTCAAGATGATGAACGAGGCCCGCATCGGGGTCGGATTCCTCGCCACCGCACTGGGATACGCCGGTTATCAGGCGTCACTCGAATACGCCAAGGTGCGCACCCAGGGCCGTCCGGTCGATCAGAAGGACCCGGCGAGCAAGCCGATACCGATCGTCGAGCACTCCGACGTCAAGCGGATGCTGCTGGCGCAGAAGTCCTATGTGGAGGGCGCGCTGGCACTGGAGCTGTACTGCAGCAAGCTCGTCGATCTGCAACAGACCGGCTCCGACGAGGAGCAAGCGCGCGCGGGCCTGCTGCTCGACGTACTCACCCCGATCGCCAAGAGTTGGCCATCGCAGTGGTGTCTGGAGGCCAACAGTCTGGCCATCCAGGTGCACGGTGGGTACGGCTACACCAAGGAATTCGATGTCGAGCAGTACTACCGCGACAACCGTCTGAACCCGATCCACGAGGGCACCCACGGCATTCACGGCCTGGATCTGTTGGGCCGCAAGGTCGTCATGGCCGATGGTGCCGGGTTGGCATTGCTGACCGACACCGTCGGCGCCACCATCGATCGCGCCATCGCCGAGCCCGACACCGCAGCGTTCGGCGAACAGCTGCGCACCGCCGTCGACCACCTCGTGGCGACCACGGCGGCCGCCTGGTCGACGGGCGATCCGGCCGTCGCCCTGGCCAACGCCACCACCTATCTCGAGGCCGCCGGCCACATCGTGGTGGCCTGGATGTGGCTCGAACAGCTCCTGGCCGTCGGCGCGAAGACCGGGAACTTTTATGACGGCAAACGCGCAGCGGCTCGCTATTTCTTCGGCTACGAACTGCCCAAGACCCGCACACAGCTCGAGTTGGTCGCGGCACTGGACCGGACCACCCTGGACACCGACCCGGCCTGGCTGTAGCGGGGCCCGCCACGCCACGCCACGCCACGAGATTGAGGAGAACTGCATGTCTATAACAGATCTGTTCGACGTGACCGACAAGGTCGTGATCGTGACCGGCGCGTCGTCGGGGCTCGGGGTGGCGTTCGCCAAGGCCTTCGCCGAGGCGGGCGCCGACATCGTGCTCGCCGCACGGCGTGCCGAGAAGTTGGCCGACACTGCCGCCGAAGTGGAAGCACGGGGCCGCAAAGCCCTCAGCGTGCCCGCCGACATCGCCGATCCCGACCAATGCCAAGCCGTCGTCGACGCCGCGATGGAGGCGTTCGGCCACGTCGACATCTTGATCAACAACGCTGGTATCGGGACGGCGGTGCCGGCGACCCGCGAGACGCCCGATCAGTTCCGATCGGTCATCGACATCAACCTGAACGGGTCGTACTGGATGGCGCAGGCGTGTGCGCGCGTCATGCAACCGGGCAGCGCAATCATCAACATCTCCAGCATCCTCGGACTCACCACTGCCGGGCTCCCCCAGGCCGCGTACTCGGCCAGCAAGGCCGGTGTCATCGGGCTGACCCGAGATCTCGCCCAGCAGTGGGGTTCACGCAAGGGAATTCGGGTCAACGCCATCGCCCCCGGATTCTTCGCCAGCGAGATGACCGACAGCTACCAAGACGGCTACATCGATTCCCAGGCACCGCGCATCCTGCTCGGCCGCATCGGACAAGGCGAGGAACTGGCCGCCGCCGCCATCTGGCTGGCCTCACCTGCCGCCGGGTACGTGACAGGGCAGACCATCCCGGTCGACGGCGGCATCACCGTCACCTAAACCATGCGGCAGCAGACGAATCCAGTTCGATACGTCGCGGTCGGCGACAGTTTCACCGAAGGTGTGGGCGGAGCGCTGGTCGGCGAGCGGGTGCGGGGGTGGGCAGATCTGGTCGCCGACGGGCTCGCCCTGCACCATGGCCACATTGAGTACGCGAATCTGGCGATCCGTGGCCGGTTGTTGGCGCCGATCGCGACCGAGCAGGTCGACGCGGCACTGGCCCTCGATCCCCTGCCGACGCTGATGACGTTCAACGGCGGCGGCAACGACATGTTGCGGCGCGGTATCGATCCCGACGGACTGATCGAACTGACCAGGATCGCGGTGCGCCGCTGCGTCGAAGCCGGGATCGACGTGCTGTTGCTCGCCGGCGCGGACCCGTCCGGCGGACTGCCGTTCGGTGACACCATCCGCGCCCGCGGGGAGACGCTGACCATTGCGACGGCGGCGCTCGCCGAGGAGATGGGTGTGAGGTTCGTCGATCTCTTCCACGATGCCGAGCTCCGCCGACCCGGGTACTGGTCCGACGATCGACTCCATCTCAACCCCGTCGGCCATCAGCGTGTCGCCGCACAGCTGTTGGCTGCGCTCGGCGTGCACACGGTGCCGATCCCGGATCCACCGCTCGCCGCTGCCGGTCGCGGTCGCGCCGTGGAGGATCTACGATTCGTCCGCACCCATCTCACACCCTGGGTAATCCGGCGCCTGCGTGGTCGCTCATCCGGTGACGATCGAACGGCGAAGCATCCGACCTGGGTCACGGTCGACACGACGTCGGTCGGCTGAGACGCGTAGGGCACCGGAGTTCGTAGACTGTCGGTGACATGGCTGACACCCCTGCGCTGCTCCTGCGCGAACCCGCCCACCGAGTCGATCGACGGTCGATCACGATGTGGCGGATGACGCCCCTGTTGGCGGGGCTCCCCTTGCTCGCTGCCTGCGTCATCGTCGCGGCGCTCGTCGATCAGGTGCGGCTGATCGCCGTCATCGCCGCGATCGTCTGTGCGCTGGTCACTGCGTTCTACGTCACGGTCGTACCGATGTGGCGCTATCGGTTTCACCGTTGGGAGATCAGTGACAAGGCCGTGTACACCCAATCGGGATGGTTCACCCGGTCGCGCGTGATGATCCCGATCGCACGTATCCAGGTCGTCGACACGGCGGCCGGCCCGATCGAACAGTTGCTCAACCTCGCCACGCTTACCGTCACCACCGCATCCTCGGCGGGCACCATCCGTATCGTCGGACTCGACTCAGCTGTCGCACGCACCACCGCCGCCGACCTCACCGCGCGTACGCAGGCCGACACCGATGACGCGACCTGACCCCGGCGCCATCGTCGTCGACCGCCACGACCAGTGGCATCGTCTGTCCCCCTGGATGATGGCGGTCCGCCCCGTAGAGCAACTGCCGCAGCTGATCCCGGTGGCACTGGCGATCGTCTTCGCCGGCCGCAACGCGCCTTTGCTCATGCTGGCGCTCGGCGTCGTCGCCGTGGTGGTGGTCGCCCTGGTCCCGTGGCTGACGACCCGCTATCAGGTGACCGACGAACACGTGCGGGTGCGCAGCGGGTGGCTGACCAAGAAGGTGGCCACCGCCCGCCGGGACCGCGTGCGCAGCGTGGACCTCACCGCATCGCTCCCGCTGCGCATCCTCGGCCTGCAGAAGGTCCGGATCGGTACCGGCGGTGACAAGCAGTCGTCGGTGGTGGAACTCAACGCGATCGGTGCACCCGAAGCCCACGGATTGCACGAATCCCTGATGGCGACCGCGGCGCGCGACAGCGCCCAGACCGCTACACCCTCCGATCGCGTGTCGGCTCCCCAGCAGCTCTCACGCTTTCGGCTGTCCTGGCTGCGCTATGCACCGTTCTCGATGGCAGGGCTCGCCGCGGCCGCCGCCGTCGGTGGGCTCGCCGCGCAGATCGCCGGTGAGGCCGGCCTCTATGAACGTGGGGCCGACATCGCCGAGAGCACCGCCGACCGGCTCCGCGCGATTCCGGTACCGCTGCTCGTCACGACGGCAGTCGTGGCCGTGCTCGTCGTTGGTGCGGTGCTGTCGGTCGCGGGCTACGTACTCGGGTACTGGAACTTCGATCTGAGCCGCAACGGCGACGACGCGACGTTGCGGATTCGGCGCGGACTCCTGACGACCAACGCGACCAGCCTCGATGAGGAACGGATTCGCGGCGTCCACCTTCACGAACCGATCTTGATGCGGCCGCTGCATGGAGCACGTCTGCATGCCATCGCCACCGGATCGTCCAAGAGCCCACTGTTGCTGCCACCCGCACCGGCCGACGAAGCGATCCGTGTCGGCCGGCTGGTGACCCACGACGGCGACGAACTCACGGTGCCGCTGATCCGACACGGTTCCGGGGCCCGGTCGCGACGCCTCACCCGCGGCTTTCTCGGCGGCGCTCTGATCGCCGTCCTGGTGATCGTCGCCGTCGCGGGCCCGCTGACCTGGCCGTGGCTGGCCGTCGCCATCGCCGCTGCGATCGGCGGCAGCGGCCTCGGCGTGGTGCGCTACCGCAATCTCGGATACCGGATCACTGATCGGTCGGTGGTCGTCGCCCCACCGCGGGTCGCGCGTCATCGCTACGCCGTGGCCCGCGACGGTGTCGTCGGCTGGGCCTCGCGCGAATCGTTGTTCCAGCGTCGCCGCGGCGTCGAGACGCTGGTGCTGGCGACCGCCGCCGGCACCGAGGCCTACGCGATGGTCGACCTCGCACCAGAGTCGTCCGCACACGTCATCGACACCGTCTCCCCCGACCTCGTCGCGCCCTTCCTCAGTCAGACCCGTTGACTGGGCGCCGTTTCCCGTCGAGTGGGCACCGTTTACCGTCGAGTGGCTCCCGATGGCCTCGTCCACACGGCACCACGTGCCCACTGAGACACTTGACCAACTTTTTGAGACTGTTTCGCCAACTCGTCCCACGGTCGCTCTAAGAGTGGTAGAAATCACATCAGTCAGTACTGACTGGTTTGTCGAGGGACGGGGACCATGGACATCGACCGAAACGACATCAATCGACGTTCCGCACTCAAGGGTGCGGCTGCCGCAGCGGTGCTGGCCGGCACCGCGGTCGCCTTACCAAATGTGGCGGTGCCGTCGGCCCGAGCGGTCCCGCGCGTCGGCCAGAGCAAGGGCCGCGAGGTGGCCATCTTCGGCGGCGGGATGTCAGGGCTGACGGCCGCGCACGAACTGATCGAACGCGGATTCCGGGTGACCGTGTACGAGCCCGCCTTCCTCGGCGGCAAGGCGCGTAGCCACGATGTGCCGAACACCGCACGCGGCGGTCGTCACCATCTGCCGGGAGAACACGGCTTCCGCTTCTATCCAGGCTGCTACCAACATGTTCCGGACACGATGGAGCGCATTCCGCTCGCCGGTGGCGGCGACGTCAAGCACCGTCACCTGGTCAACGTCGAAGCCGCGGTCGTCGCATTCGACGACGCGGGGTACGCGCCGGTGTCGGCCCCCGCCTCGATCATGGGTTTCGTTGACCATGCCGCCGACATCGTCAACCTCGAGAACCTGCGCAACGCACTGACCACCGGTCTGAAGTTCGTGGTGGACATCCCGCCGCATGAGCTGGCCTACTTCGTGGCTCGCGAGCTCGTCATCGCTACCAGTTGCGAGGAACGACGCCTGGGCCAGTGGGAGAAGCAATCTTGGCTGCAGTTCGTCAAAGCAGACGGCAAGTCGCCCGCCTACCGCGCCTACCTGGCGGGCGCACTCACACGTGCCCTGGTCGCGGCGAAGTCACACACCGCGTCTGCTCGCACGATCGGCCAGATCGGCCTGGCGCTGGCCACCTCCGCCACCGGGCTGGTCGGGCAGTACGACGCGGAGCTGGTCAACGGTGGCGTCGACCGGATCCTCAACGGGCCGACCAATCACACCTGGATCGATCCGTGGGTCGCCTATCTCCGGTCGCGTGGGGTGCGCTTCGCCATGCGGACCGGCGTCAGCCGATTCCAGGTGGCGGGCAAACGCATCACCGGTGCCACCATGAGCGACGGCAGCACGGTGACCGCCGATTGGTTCGTCGCGGCGATGCCCATCGACCGACTCAAGCCGTTGCTCACCCCCGACCTCGTGGGTGCCGATCCAACACTGGCCGGAATCCATCGCCTACAAGACGATTGGATGGTCGGCATCCAGTACTTCCTGTCCCGCGAATCCGAGGTGCCGCCGAGTCACATCGCATCACTCGGAACCCCATGGGCGCTGACGGGACTGTTCCAGGCGAAGCCGTGGAATGTCGACTTCGCCAAGACCTACGGGGACGGCACGGTGCGCGACTGCCTGTCCATCGACATCTCCGAATGGGAGAAGCCCGGAATCCTCTACGGCAAGACCGCGAAACAGTGCACCCGCAAGGAGATCGCGCGCGAGGCGTGGGCGCAGATGAGCCGGGCGATGAACGCCGGCGGAAAGCCGATCCTGCGCGATGAGGAACTGGTCAGCTGGTCGCTGGACCCGGGTATCACCTGGTCCCCGACCATCCAGAACGCCACCCCGCTGATGGTCAACACCGCCGGCTCCTACGCGGATCGTCCCACGGCGCACACCCGGCTGCCGAACTTCTTCATCGCCGGCGACCACGTCCGGACCAACATCGATCTGGCGACGATGGAGGGAGCCAACGAATCCGGTCGACGAGTCACCAACGCGATCCTCGCGGCAGCCGACAGTCCCGCACGGCCCGCGCCGGTCTTCCCGTTGTGGGAGTTGCCGATGCTCGATCCGTTCAAGGACGAAGACCGCAAGCGTTATCGCGCGGGTCAACCGCATGTCCTCGACGTCTGACGCCGCAGCACAGCGCGCCGCGTCGACACTAGACTCGCGGCATGGATCCCTCGCCGCGCGCAACCGACCACCCGGCCACCCGGCCACGCGGTGAGCGCACCCGGTCCCAGATCCTCGATGCCGCGCTCCGCACACTGGTCGAACGGGGCTACGCCAAGACCAGCACACTGGCGATTCAGGCCGAAGCAGGTGTGACGCGGGGCCGGCTACTGCACCATTACCCCTCCCGAGACAGCCTTCTGATGGCCGCCGTCGATCATCTCGCACGCACCCGCATCGCGGAAATGCCCGAACAGGTGGACTGGCCCAGTGATCCCGCCGAACGGATCGGGCCCGCGATCGAACTGGGCTGGACCACGTTTCACCAACCGTATTTCGTCGCATCGATGGAACTGTGGATCGCCGCACGGACCAACGAGCAGCTCCGCAACGCACTGGTGCCGACGGAACGGCGGCTGGGACCGACGGTGCGTAGCGCCGTCGCCAGTTTCCTCGGCGACGAACTGACCTCCCGACCGCGGTACCCCGAGCTGTACCCGCTGCTGTTGTCGAGCATGCGTGGGGTGGCCACCACCTATCTGATCGACCGCCGCGATCCGACCACCGACCCACACCTCGAGTTGTGGAAGTCGATGACAAGGACGTATCTCCTGTGACTCCCGAACGGCGAGATGCCATCGAGCATCGCGTTAGCGAAGTCCTGCCACGAGGAGTCGTGGAATCCGGCGGCGCGGCGATCAACGCGCGACCCCGATGAGGCCGCAGTCGGATTGGCGACGGCATCGATTGTCCAGTCGTCACATTCTGACGCCCCAGTCAACGCAATTTGGCGCTCAATCGACGGTTAGGAGCAGCAGTCACAATCATGGGCCGTGACCCCGCGACCGATTGCCGGCGCACAGCATGCGTCGCCCTTCCATGAGTTGACACCCTCGCGGACCGCGATGCCCGCAATGACGAGTGCCGCAATCGGGTCTGCCCACGACCATCCGAGCAAACTGTTGAGCAACAAACCGACAAGCAACACCGCTGACAGGTAGGTGCACAGCAGCGTCTGCTTGGAATCAGCGACCGCCGTGAGGGATCCGAGCTCGCGCCCGGTGCGACGCTCCGCCCACGACAATACCGGCATGACAACGACACTCGCCGCAGCCAACGCGATCCCGACCGACGAGTGCTCGGCCTCAGTGCCGAAACCGAAGAGAGCAAGAATCGAATCGACTCCGACGTACAACGCCAGCGCGAAGAACGAGAACGCGATGATCCGCAACGTGATCTTCTCGCGATGCTCTGGGTCCTTGCCGGCGAACTGCCAGGCGACGGCCGCCGCCGACGACACCTCGATGACCGAATCGAGACCGAAGCCGATGAGCGCACCCGACGACACCCGCGCTCCCTCGGAAAGCGCAATAACCGCCTCGATCACGTTGTAGTTGATCGTGATCGCGACAAACCATCGAATCCGACGCTGCAACAACTGCCGACGGTCCGCGCTGATCGTCGGACTGCCCACCGCCGGCATCCCCAGTTCCGATGCCATCAGCAGCAGTCCTCGTCATCGGCGTTGTCACAGCAAGCGGGGTCCACCGCCAGAACCAGACCGAGCAAGTCGTCGAGGGCGTGCGCGATTCGCTGATCGGCCAGTTCGTATCGGGTCCGACGTCCTTCCGGCACCGCGACCACCAGGCCGCAACCACGTAGACAGCTCAAATGATTCGACAGCGACTGCCGCGTGACGCCGATGGACTCGGCCAACTCGGAAGGGTACGCCCCGCCGGTGCGCAGGCGTAGCAGAACCTGCGTACGCGTGGAATCCGACAACGCGTACCCGAACCTCGTCAACGCATCGCGGACAACGACAACTGTTTCCATACGGCGGACAGTACACGCAAATCTGAATACAGAAAACTCTCAACCATCAGGGAATCTGGGGCTGCGCAGCACCGCGGAAACAACGCAATCGACGCCGCGGCCTCAAATACCATGGGGTCCATGACATCGGCCCAACTGCGCGCGTTCGTCGCCATCGTGCGGACCGGGTCGGTCAAGCAAGCAGCAGCAGAACTCGGCCTCACCGAGCAGGCGGTGTCGATGCATGTCGCCCAACTACGCAAGAGCCTGGGCGACCAGTTGTTCCGACGCACACATTCCGGACTGGCGTTCACCCCTGGGGGTTTGCGGCTCGCGGCGCGCGCAGTGGAGATCCTGGGCCTGCAAGACCAAACGGTCAGCGAAGTCGAAGCCGCTGCCGGTGGCCAGCGGACAATTCGCCTCGCCGCGTCGAGCCTGTTCGCCGAGCACGCCGCCGGCGGGTTGATCGATCTGTTCACGCGCCGCGCAAAGGACCTCGGGGTGGAACTCACCGTCCAGCCGCCAGATCAGTTCGCCACCCTGCTCGCCTCGCGTGCCGTCGACATCGCCATCGGACCGGCACCGCTGGAATCGGAGACGACGGCGGCCGTCCCGGCGCTGAGCAGCCGCGAGTTCCTGACCTATGACATCGAGGTGATGGCGGCCCCGAGCCATCGGTTCGCCGAGCGGCGGGCGAGCCCGGAGGAACTGGCCCACGCCACCTGGAATCTCGGCCCATCGGCCACCGGAAAACGCGGCGCCATTCCCGAGATGCTGGCCGATCTCGGCATCGCCGAGGAATCCCAGCGGATCTTCCAGAGCGACGCCGCCGCGTGGGAGGAAACCCAACGCGGCACCGGATTGACGCTGGCGCTGACCTTCGCGGTGTACTCCGATCTGGCCGCCGGGCGCCTCACCCGCGTCTCAGGTGCGGGCGTGCACCGGCGCGCCACCTGGAGCGCGACGACCCTCGCCCACGACGCCACCCGCACGGCCGGTGAACTCATGCGCTTCGTCACCACTCCGAGGGCGATCCAGGCCATGCTGCGCGGTTCGGGTGTACCGGTGAAGAACTTCCGGCCCGCGGTCTATGTCACCCTGTGGAATTGACGTCACCTGGTGGAATCGAGTCCGTGAACCATTCATCGCCGGCGAAGCCCGGTCACCGCGGTGACCAGATCGGCGAGGTCGGCGACTGTCGCCGCCGGGAGCACGCGGTCGCAGTACGGCAGAGCAGCAGCCATGCCGCCCACGAGCGGCTCGTACCCGTCGGCACCGGCGCGCGGGTTGAGCCAGACCACCGCGAAGGTTCGGCGCGTTATCCGCGCCATCGCGCGTGTCATCTGCGCCGGATCGTCAGAATCCCAACCGTCGGAGGCAATCACGCAGATCGCTCCGCGCAGCGTCTGTCCGTGGCGGGAGGCGACCAGTGCCTGCAGGCTCGACGCGATCCGGGTTCCGCCGAATCGGTCGGTCACCTGCGCACTCGCCGTCTCGATGGCGTCGTCGACCGAGGAGCGGGCCAACATCGGCGTCATCCGAGTCAGCGTGGTGCCGAACGCGAAGGTCTCGCCGCGTCCGTATCGCGTCAGTACACGCATGACGTGCAGGTAGGCGCTGGTGTAGGCCTGCATGGACGCAGACACGTCGCAGATCATCACCACGCGGCGATCGCGCCACATCGCCCCGCGATAGACAACGTCGGCCAGCTCCCATCCGGTGTACCGGGAACGTGCCAATGTGGCGCGCAGGTCGATTCGCCTACCATCGACGCGCGTTCGTTCCCGACGCCCGCGTCGACGGGGCCACGTTGCGATCGCGCCGTCCAACCATGCCTCGACCTGCCGCAGTTGTGCGGTGTCCAACCGGTCGAAGGGCAGTCCGGAAATCGCTTCGATGGCGCTGGGACGAGGCACCCAGACCGGTGAACCATCGTCATCTCCGGCGGCCGACTCGTCGACGACCGACATGCGCGGCAGCGTCGTCCACGGCAACGTGTCTCCCGCACCCCCACGTCCGGCCGCATCCCTGGCAACCGGACGGTCCTGTTGCCCCGACCGAACCGTCGACCGACTGCGCATCGCGACCGGATCCAGCGAGAAGACCGCATCGTCAAACACCGCGGCGAACACGGCATCGAACGTCGACAGGTCGGATTGCCTACGCACCAGCGTGATCCGCATCGTCCAATACAGCTGCCGTCGATCCGACAGCACGGCTCGCCCCAGCACGTCGAGTGCGCGGCACAATACTGCGGCATCGGCGTGACCGACCGGCAGCCCCGCGGTTCGCAGCCGGTCGATGAAACCGGCCGCGAAAGCCGCCCGGTCCACATGCGCCACGATCGCCGCTCTGGTCATTCCGGGTGCCGTTTCAGAGCACGGAACCGTGTTCGAGCGCCGCCAGCAGCATCTCGTGGTCGTCGGGCGTCTTGACCAGGGTGCCCAGCGTGGGCGCCACCGTGGTGGCGACCAACTCGGTGACACCGAGGGTGATCAGGGCCGACACCCAGTCGATCGCCTCGGCGATACCCGGCGGCTTGTCGAGATCTAGTTCCCGCACCCGACCGACGAACACCGACGCGTCTTCCAGCAGCGGTGCCGAGGCGCCGGACACCGTGCGCCGCAAGATCGCGACCACCTGCGCCGCACCGGGATAGACGATCCAGTGATAGAGGCAGCGCCGCCGCAACGCCTCGTGGAGCTCACGACTGCGGTTGGATGTCAGCACCACCAGCGGCCGACGCTGCGCCCGGATGGTGCCGAGTTCCGGCACGGTGACCGCGCCCTCACCGAGGAACTCGAACAGCAATGCCTCGAATTCATCGTCGGCGCGGTCGATCTCGTCGATCAGCAGAACCGGCGGGCGGGCTCCGCGGTGCCGGATCGCCGCCAACAGCGGCCGTTCCGAGAGGAACTCGGGCGCATACAGATCCGCGTCGGAGAAATCCTGACCCCGCGACTCCGACATCTTGATGGCCAGCAGTTGACGCTGATAGTTCCATTCGTACAGGGCGTCATGGGCCGCCAGCCCCTCATAACACTGCAGGCGGATCAGGTCGGTGTCCAGGGCGGTGGCCAGTGCGGTCGCCGCCGACGTCTTACCCACCCCCGGTTCACCTTCCAGCAGGATCGGCATCTGCAGCGACGTCGCCAGGAAAAGCGCAGTCGCCAGACCTTCGTCGGCGAGATAATCCACGGCATCGAGGTGGCGCGCGACGTCGTCGGCCGAGGAGAACAACGGCGACGTCATTGAGCCGCCTGCAACCCACCCGCCGACCGCGCGACGAAGGTGTCCCGACATCCTTTGCAGCAGAACCAATGTGAACCGGAATCGTCGTCATACTCGATGGTATCGGCGGACACCATCACGGTCATCCCGCAGATCGGGTCGACCTCGCGTCGAGGCTCGACTACAGCTGGGGCATCCTCGGGTGCGCCGGTGCCGGCCAGACCGTCGCGCCGAATGGCCGCCACCACCGCAGCCAGCACCGACAGCGCAATCTCCGGCGGCGTGCGTGCACCGATGTCGAGGCCGACCGGGGTGTGCACGCATGCACGGTCGGTCACCGACAGATCCATCGCGTCGAGTACCGTCGCGCCGCGCCTCACGCTTGCCACCAGTCCGACGAACGGCACGTGGTGATCAAGTGCCGTGCGGATCGCCGCGGCCTCATCACCGCCGTGACTGGCGATGATCGAGGCCACCACCCCATGGGGTTCGGTGAACTCCCACACGCCGGCGGCTTCCGGGTCCACCCGGCTCACCGCCCAACCCAGCAACCGGGCCTGGTCGACGATGGCCAACGCGATCGGCTTGTCCCCGACGACCTGAATGATCGGGGTGGGCACCACCGGTTGGATGAAGATCTCCAGCGCACCCCCGGACAGACATGGGTTGACCGCGACCCGCGCGCCAGAGGTCTCCGGATACGTCTCGGCGCCTTCGGGCAGAACCCGCAGCAGGACCCCTTCACCGGCGGCGATCGAGTCGACGGCACTCTGGCGCACCGATTCGACCGCGCACTGGCCGCCCACGAATCCGAACATCTCTCCGTCCGCCATCACCAACGCCTGGTCGCCCGCCCGGGCCGATGTCGGCGGCTGCGCCCGCACCACGGTGGCGCGCGCAAACGGTCTGCGCCGATCGGTGAGGTCGGCGGCCATCTCGTCCAGCGATCTGCCGTGTTCGGATGTCATGCTGCTCCTGTCGTCACGATCTCAGATCGGCGGCCGTGCCCTGCCCTGCATCGCCTCCCACACCCGGGACGGGGTCAGCGGCATGTCGGCATGGCGAATACCGAAAGGTGCCAGCGCATCGACGACGGCGTTGACCACCGCGGGTGGTGACCCGACGGTCGCCGACTCGCCGACGCCTTTGGCGCCGATCGGATGGTGCGGCGAGGGTGTCACGGTCTGTCCGGTCTCCCAATGCGGCACCTCGAGCGCGGTCGGGATCAGGTAATCCATCAGCGACCCGTTGAGACAGTTGCCCGACTCGTCGAACTCGATGATCTCCATCAGGGCCATCCCGATACCGTCGGTCAGCCCGCCGTGCACCTGCCCCTCGACGATCATCGGGTTGATCCGGGTGCCGCAGTCGTCGACCGCGATGAACCGTCGCACTTTCACCACGGCGGTGTCGGGGTCGACGTCGACCACACAGATGTAGGCACCGAACGGGTAGGTGAGGTTGGCGGGGTTGTAGACCACCGACGCGTCCAGCCCGCCCTCGACTCCGGGTGGCAGGTCGCCCGCGCCGTGCGCCTTCATCGCGATCTCCGCGATCGTCACCGTGGTGCCCGGATCACCCTTGACGGCGAAAGTCCCCTTCTCCCATTCCAGATCGGCAACGGAGACCTCGAGCATGCCCGCCGCGATGAGCTTCGCCTTGTCGCGCACCTTGCGGGCGGCCATCGCCGCCGCCGCCCCCGAGACAGGTGTGGATCGGCTGCCGTAGGTACCGAGCCCGAACGGTGTGTTGTCGGTGTCACCGTGGACGACGTCGATGTCGTCGGGGGCGATACCGAGTTCCTCGGCGACAATCTGCGCGAACGTCGTCTCATGCCCCTGCCCCTGGGACTGCACCGACAACCGGACCACGGCCTTGCCGGTGGGGTGGACCCGCACGTCACATCCGTCGGCCATGCCCAGGCCCAAGATGTCCATGTCCTTGCGCGGTCCGGCACCGACCGCCTCGGTGAAGAAGGCCACGCCGATACCCATCAGCTCGCCGCGCTCGCGTTTGGCGGCCTGCTCCGCAAGCAGGGCGTCGTAGTCGGCGATCCGCATCGCTTCGGTCATCGCGGCGTCGTAGTCGCCGGAATCGTAGATCCACCCGGTCTTGGTGGTGTACGGGAACTGGTCTGGCTGGATGAAGTTCTTGCGCCGCAGCGCGATCTGATCCATCTGCAGTTCGTGGGCGAGGCAGTTGACCAGACGTTCGACGAGATAGACGGCTTCGGTGATCCGGAATGAACAGGCGTAAGCGACACCACCGGGCGCCTTGTTCGTGTACACCGCGGTCATCGAACAGTACGCGGCCTCGAGCTGATAGCTACCGGTGAAAACGCCGAAGAATCCCGCCGGGTATTTGACCGGGGCAGCTACCCCGTTGAAGGCCCCGTGGTCGGCGAGGACGTTGGTGCGGATGGCGAGGATCCGTCCGTCTTTCGTGGCGGCGACCTCGCCGCGCATCACGTAGTCGCGGGCGAACCCGGTGCTGGTGAGGTTCTCGGTCCGGTCCTCCATCCACTTGACCGGCTTGCCCGTGACGATCGACCCGACCACCGCGCACACATAACCGGGGTAGATGGGCACCTTGTTGCCGAACCCGCCGCCGATATCCGGTGAGATGACACGGATCTTGTGCTCGGGGATGCCGGCGACCAATGCGTACAGGGTGCGATGTGCGTGTGGTGCCTGGCTCGTCGACCACAGGGTGAGCTTGCCGTCGACGCGATCGAAATCGGCGACCGCGCCACAGGTCTCCATCGGTGCGGGGTGCACGCGCGGGTAGACCATGTCCTGGGTGACCACCACGTCGGCGTCGGCGAATACCGCGTCCGTGGCGGCCTTGTCGCCGGTCTCCCAGTCGAAGATGTGGTTGTCGCTCTTGCCCTCGAGATCGTCGCGGATCACCGGCGCCGACGGGTCCAATGCGGTGCGGACATCGTGGACCGCGTCGAGGATCTCGTAGTCGACATCGATGAGTTCGAGCGCATCCCGTGCCGCATAGCGATCTTCGGCGACGACAGCCGCGACCTCCTGGCCCTGGAAGCGGACCTTGTCGGTCGCCAGCACCGCCTGCACGTCGTTCGACAGGGTCGGCATCCAGTCCAGTCCCAAACCCTTCAGGGTGTCACCGGTGATGACGGCCTTCACCTTCGGCAGCGCCTCGGCCGCGGTGGTGTCGATGTTGACGATCTTCGCGTGCGCCACCGGGGACCGCAGAATCGCCATGTGCAGCATGCCGGGCAACTGCACATCATCGCAGTACCGACCCAGTCCACGGATGAAACGCGGGTCCTCCTTGCGCAGCATCCGGCCGTAGCCCATCGGCTTGTGATTGTTGTCGACCAGGTCGTCGGGTCCGGACGCCGATGCCGGTTCGGGTGGAGTGGTGATGGTCATCGAAGTGCCTCTTCCGCAACGTCATCGGCGGCCGATGCCTCACTCGTGCCGTCGGGTTGGTGTGCGGCCCCGTGCTGTGCGGCCCACTGCACCGATCGCACGATCGTGGTGTAGCCGGTGCAGCGGCAGATCTGTCCGCTGATCGCCTCCCGGATCTCGTGCTCGGTGGGATTCGGGTTCTCGTCGAGCAGTGCGCGGGTCGTCATCAGCATGCCGGGTGTGCAGAATCCGCATTGCAGCCCATGACATTCCATGAATCCCTGCTGCAGCGGATCCAGCGTGGTGCCCTGTTCGAGCCCCTCCACGGTCCGCACCTCGTGACCGCCGGCCATCGCGGCAAGCATCGTGCACGACTTCACCGGCTGTCCGTCGACCTGCACCACGCAGGTCCCGCAGTTGCTGGTGTCGCAGCCCCAGTGAGTGCCGGTGAGGGCGAGGTGGTCGCGCAGGAAGTGAACGAGCAGCAGGCGCGGCTCGATGTCGCGGGTCACCGACTCGCCGTTGACGGTCATCGTCACTTGCATCGGATTCTCCTTGCCGGTCGGCATCTTTCGCGGATTCGGGATGGGCGGGTGATCAGGTGGCCGGGGTCGATGCCTCGACCCCGAGTCGTTGCGCGCTGCGGCGCAGGGCTCGTGCAGTGAGTTCGGCCGCGAGATGGCGTTTGTAGTCGACGGTGCCCCGACCGTCGGCGGCCGGATCACAGGCCTGCGCGGCGACCTCACCTGCCTGCCGCCAAGTCTGCTCAGTCGGGTCCGCGCCACGCAGCGCCTCGGAGATCGCCGGGATGTCGGTGGTGTTGGCGCCGACCGCGGTCAGGCCGACGCGGGCGTCGGCAATGGTGCCGTCGGTCAGCCACAGCGCGGCACCCGCGGCGACCACCGCCCAATCCCCCGCGCGTCGCTCGACCTTCTCATATGCGCTGGCGCCGCCCGGCCGGACCGGAACCCGCACCTCGGTGAGCATTTCGTTCTGTTCGACGGCGGTCTCGTAGGGGCCGCGATGGAAGTCCGCCATGCTGATCACCCGCTCCCCGTCGGAGCCTCGGATCACGCAGCGTGCATCAAGGGTGGAGCACACACTCGACAGATCCTCCGACGGGTCTGCCTGACACAGTGATCCGCCGAGGGTGCCGCGATTACGGACCACCGGGTCGGCAATCACCCGCTCGGCGTCGCGGAAGATCGGGAAGGTGTCGAACAGTGGTTCGCTGGCCAGCAGTTCGTGGTGTCGGGTCATCGCGCCGATGCGTACATCGTCGTCGGTGAACCGGATGTAGCCGAGTTCGTCGTGCAGATCGTTGATGTCGATCAGGTACTCGGGTGTCGCGAGCCGGAGTTTCATCATCGGCAGCAGACTGTGCCCTCCGGCGATCAGGCGGGCTTCGTCGCCCAGCTGGCCGAGGAGTCCGATGGCGTGATCGACGCTGGTCGCGCGCTCGTATTCGAACGGTGCCGGTACCTGCATGATGACTCCTCTGCTGTGATCGGGGGATCGTCCGATCGGCCGGGTCTACCCGGTCATCCGCCCACTCTCGTCGGGTCCGGCTGGATCCGGCTGATGCCTGGATGGATGTGATCGGTGAGGTTGGTCAGGGTGACCCCGGTTCCGCCGCGCCGAACCGCGATGATCTCGGCCATGATCGACACCGCGGTCTCGGCCGGGGTGCGACCGCCGAGGTCGAGTCCGATCGGTGAGTGCAGGCGGGCGAGAGCGGCGTCGGTGGCGCCCTCCTCACGAAGCCGACGCATGCGGTCGTCGTGGGTGCGCCGGGATCCCATGGCGCCGATGTAGACACCCTCGGGCGACTCGAACGCGGCCTGCAGGGCCGGGACGTCGAACTTGGGGTCGTGGGTCAGCACGCAGATCGCGGTGCGCGAATCGATCCGGCCGGCAGCCATCTCGGCGCGCAGATAGCGATGTGGCCAGTCGACGACCACCTCGTGCGCGGCCGGGAAACGGGCCGGCGTGGCGAACACCGGGCGAGCGTCGCACACCGTCACGTGATAGCCGAGTGCGGCTCCGGCATGCGCGAGGGCGGCGGCGTAGTCGACGGCCCCGAAAACGATCAGGCGTGGCGAGGGCGCCATGCTGTTGACGAACACGGCGATGCCGTCGCCGGTGCGCAGACCCTGCGGGCCGTAGCGCAGGATCGAGGTCTCCCCCAGGTCCAGCAAGCCTCGCGCGTCCTGGACGACGACCCGATCGAGCTCGGGTTCACCGAGACTGCCCCGGGCGCGCTCCGGTGCGATGGTCAGGTGCGCCCCGACCGGCACGTCCGGCTGATCGCTGGATGTCACCGTCGCGACGGCCACAGGCCGTCGGGCATCGACGGCGGCGCCGATCTCGTCGAGGTCGGGCCAGGTCTCGCGGGAGACCGGCTCGCAGAAGACGTCGATGGTGCCACCGCAGGTGAGACCAACGGCGAACGCGTCGTCATCGGCGATCCCATACCGCTCGGTCTGCGCCGTCCCGGACTCGACGACGTCACCGGCGAGTTCGTACACCGCACCTTCGACGCACCCGCCGGACACCGAGCCGATCACCCCGCCGTCGGCCAGGCGGGCCGTCGCCGCCCCCGGTTGCCGTGGCGCCGACCCGTAGGTGGCGACGACGGTCGTCAGCCCGACCGTCTCCCCGTTGCGCCAGCGCTCCACGAGTGTGGGCAAGACGTCTCGCATAGACACATCCTCGACTCTGCGGACACGCCACTGTGTCCGACATCACACCATGGTGACCATTCTCAGTTTGCGCCGGATCGGCCGGGCGTCAAGACGAAACTCAGTAATCGCTGAGGTTAGGTCGCCCTACCCGACCTCCCGCTTGCAGATCAGCGTTGTGATGCGAGGGTGTCGAGCAGTCGATCGACGAACGCCACCTGCGCCGGATTGAGTTTCACCCGCGCCGTCTCCGGGTCCACCCATTCAGCCCGATCCACCTCCGGAAAGCTCTGAAGCTTCCCCGACCTCGGTGGCCACACCATCTCGAAGCTGTTGCTGACGACGGTCGAGCTGTCGATGTCACCTTCCACGGCGAACGCAGCGACCACTTTCCCACTGGCCTGGGTGACGTCGCCGAGTTCGATGACCGGGCCGGCCGGTGCCGGCGACCCGATCTCCTCGGCGAACTCGCGCCGGGCGGTCGTCTCAGGTTCCTCATCCGGTTCCAGCAATCCCTTCGGGATCGTCCACGCGCCGTCGTCCTTGCGCGCCCACAGCGGCCCGCCGGGGTGGGCGATCAGGATCTCGACGTCGCCGCCGCGGCGGCGGTACAGCAGGAGCCCGGCACTTCGGCGGCGACTGACCATCGCACCATTGTGCCCGGCCCGGCGGGGTGTGACTGTGGCCGATATATTTTCGCGGAAACACGGCCGTCACATGTCGGCGCACTGTCCGAAACGTCCGGCTCGTAAACATCTGCGTATGGCGGTTCTCGACCCGATCAGGCGCGGCAAGACCACAGCTCACCCGGTGGACGAGATACCGCCGTTGGCCAAGCTGCTGCCGTTGGGCATACAGCACGTGCTGGCGATGTATGCGGGCGCCGTGGCCGTACCGCTGATCGTGGGTGGCGCGATGGTCAGCGCGGGCCAACTCGAGCAGGGCGACATCGTCCACCTGATCATGGCCGACCTGTTCGTCGCCGGCATAGCGACGATCCTGCAGGCGGTCGGCTTCTGGCGTTTCGGGGTGCGGCTGCCGCTCATGCAGGGCGTCACCTTCGCCGCTGTCGGGCCGATGATCACCATCGGCCAGGCCCACGGCATCACCGCGATCTACGGTTCGGTGATCTGTTGCGGGTTGTTCATGATACTCGCCGCACCCGTCGTCGGAAAGCTGATCCGCTTCTTCCCGCCCCTGGTCACCGGCACGATCATCCTCATCATCGGCGTCTCCCTGATGCGGGTGGCTGCCGGGTGGTTCGGTGGCGGTACCGCCACCGGCGAGGACTTCGGCGAACCGAAGGCCATCGCGTTCGGCTTCTTCACCCTCGCGGTGATCATCGCGCTCGAACGGTTCGGACCCGAACCCATCAAGCGGGTGTCGGTGCTCATCGGTCTGGTCATCGGCACGCTGGTGTCGCTGCCGTTCGGGATGGCCAACTGGGACGCCGTCGGCGAGAACCCGTGGATCGGCATTCCGCAACCCTTCCAGTTCGGGATGCCGACGTTCGAGATCTCCTCGATCATCGCCTTGATCATCGTTGCGTTGGTGATCATGACCGAGACCACCGGCGACATCGTGGCCGTCGGTGAGATCGTCGACAAGAAGATCACCCCGCAGAAACTGGCCGACGGGATGCGCGCTGACGGACTGGGCACGGTCCTCGGCGGCGTATTCAACACCTTCCCGTACACGGCGTTCGCGCAGAACGTCGGGCTCGTCGCCATCACCGGCGTCAAGACCCGGCATGTGGCGACCTGTGCGGGCATCATCCTGGTCATCCTGGGGCTGCTGCCGAAGATGGCCGCCATCGTCGAGGGCATCCCCATGCCGGTGCTCGGCGGCGCCGGTGTCGCACTGTTCGGCATGGTCGCCGCCAGCGGTGTGCGAACCCTCAGCAAGGTCAAGTTCAACAACACCAACGTGCTGGTCGTGGCCATCTCGGTGGGTGTGGCGATGCTGACCGAGGCCAAGCTGTATTACACCAACCGCGACCTCGGCGACGCGCCGGTCAACGTGTCGCTGGACCTGTATCACCAGTTCCCGGATTGGTTCCAGACCATTTTCCACTCCGGCATCTCCGCGGGCGCACTGACGGCGATCCTGCTGAATCTGCTGCTCAACACCAGAAGCACCTCACCCGACCCGGCTGATTACCACAACACCGGTGAGATCGAGGTGGTCACCAAGGACGGCCTGGGTCTGTCGGCAGGCGACACGATGGGCGCCGCGGCCTTCGATCCCCGCGACGCGCTGGCCGCCGCCAACCCGGACAGCCCACCGGAGACGCTGCGGTACCTGGCCGAACACGACCCCGATCTGCACCAGTTCATCATCACCAACCCGGCCGCGCCGAAAGACCTGTGTGCCTGGATCAAGGAGCAGGGCGATCCCAAGGTGCTACGGCTGATCGAGAGCTGGGACTCGCACACCGACGGCGGATTCTCCCGGCGCGGATCCTGATCGGTCGAGCACAACTCGGTTTATCGTTTAGTCATGTCCGACAGCCCCCGCCATGATCATCAGCCGGCCGACGCCCTCATCGACGACGACCCAGACCAGCCGCACGAGTATCCGCACGACTCGACGTTCGCCTTCGGTGACGCCAAGCCCATCGGGGAAACCGATCGCATCGCGCGTGAGAAGGCCATCTACGAAGCGGCCCGGCATGGCAACGACCTGAACCGTGGCCATGCGCTCGGTGGCACCGACGGGTCCACCGAGGGCCAGTAGATGGAGGTACTGAGCAGCCGAATTCTGCTGCGTTCGGCCGATCCCGAACGCCTGACCGCGTTCTATCGCGATCAGTTGAAACTGGCCGTGGCCCGCGAGTATCCGGGCGGAGTGGTCTTCCACGCCGGCACCGGTTATATCGAGGTACCCGCACACATGAGCGACCAGGTGGCGACCGGCGGGGGCGCCGACGCCATGCTCTGGCTGCAGGTACGTGACGCGGCGGCCGCCACGGACGAGTTGCGGGCCGCCGACGTCCCGATCGTGCGGGAGGCACGCACCGAGCCGTGGGGTCTGATCGAGATGCATGTGCGCGACCCCGACGACCGTCGGATCATCATCGTGGAGGTACCTGCCGATCACCCGCTGCGACGGGACACCCGGTGACGGCTGCTCCCCGATCGGTGACCGTTGGCCCGTGACAGACTGGACCGCATGAGTGTCTGGACTGCGCCCACGGTGTCCGCCCCGGTGGTGGCCACCGTCGAGTTGCCCGGTTCCAAGTCGATCACCAATCGCGCGTTGATCCTCGCCGCCCTGGCGGACGGCCCCTCGGTGGTGCGTGGAACCCTGCGCAGCCGCGACACCAATCTGATGCTCAGCGGCCTGAGTGCGCTGGGCGTCGGCGTGCGGATCGATCCCGACGACGACACCGCGGTGACGATCGAACCGCACCCGATGGTCGGCGCCGACGTGTACTGCGGGCTGGCCGGCACCGTGATGCGATTCCTGCCCCCGGTGGCCGCATTCGCCGACGGGCGGGTCGCCTTCGACGGTGACGAGCAGGCCCGCACTCGCCCCCTGGCGACCATCCTCGACGCCCTGCGCGACCTGGGCGTGAAGGTGACCGGCGATCGGTTGCCGTTCACGGTCACCGGGACCGGGTCCGCGTCCGGCGGGGAGGTCACCATCGATGCGTCGGCCTCGTCGCAGTTCGTCTCGGGGTTGCTGCTGTCGGCCGCGCTCTTCGACGACGGGGTGACCGTGCGCCACGACGGCGGACCGGTGCCCTCGATGCCGCACATCGACATGACCGTGCAGATGTTGGCCGAGTGCGGGGTGACGGTGGAGCGGCCGGATGCGCAGACATGGCGGGTGCCGCCGTCGACGATCCGGGCGATCGACCGCGTGGTGGAGCCCGACCTGTCCAACGCCGCCGCATTCCTGGCCGCCGCCGCTGTGACCGGGGGTGCGGTGAGCGTGCCACGTTGGCCCGCGACCACGACCCAGCCCGGCGCCCAGATCGTCGACATCCTCGCCGAGATGGGTTGTGCGATCGAACTCTCCGACGGTTCGCTGACCGTGCGCGGGCCGGAGAAGCTCACCGGGATCAGCATCGATCTGCGCGACATCGGCGAGCTGACCCCCACCGTGGCGGGTCTGTGCGCGCTCGCCGACGGCGAATCGGTGCTGTCGGGCATCGCGCATCTGCGCGGTCACGAAACCGACCGGTTGGCGGCGCTGACCACCGAGATCAACCGGCTCGGCGGTGACTGCACCGAGACCGACGACGGTCTGCGCATCGTGCCCCGACAGTTGCACGGTGCGGTGTGGGAGTCCTACGCCGATCACCGGATGGCCACCGCAGGTGCGTTGATCGGGCTGGTGGTGCAGGGCCTCACGGTGTCCGATGTGGAGACGACCAGTAAGACGCTGCCGGACTTTCCGGGCATGTGGCAGAAAATGATCGGGCACCCCTGACGTGAGTCGGCGCGCCTCGAGCTACGACGAATCCGACGTCCGGATACGTCCTGGCAAGGGCAGCCGACCGCGCACGAAACAACGACCGAGCCACGACGACGCCCGCTCGGCCATGGTCGTGTCGGTCGACCGTGGCCGCTGGGGCTGCGTCCTCGACGGCGACCCGGACCGTCGGGTCACCGCGATGCGCGCACGGGAACTGGGCCGCACGCCGGTCGTCGTCGGCGATCAGGTGTCGGTGGTCGGCGATCTGTCCGGTCGGCCGGACACGCTGGCGCGCATCGTCAAGGTCGCCGACCGCACCACCGTGCTGCGCCGCACCGCCGACGACACCGACCCGTATGAACGCATCGTGGTGGCCAATGCCGACCAACTGTTGATCGTCACCGCATTGGCCGATCCACCACCGCGCACCGGATTCGTGGAACGCGCGTTGGCCGCCGCCTACGTCGGCGGCCTGACACCGATCCTGTGCCTGACGAAGTCCGATCTCGCCGATCCCGCCGAATTCACCAGAGCCTTCGCCGATCTCGACCTGCCGATCGTGCTCGGCGGCCGCGACGACGCGCTCGACGAGATCACCGCCATCCTCACCGGCCGGCTCACCGCGCTCGTCGGCCATTCCGGGGTAGGCAAATCCACTTTGGTCAATCGTCTTGTGCCGCAAGCAGAGCGGGCCACCGGCGTGGTGTCCGGGGTCGGCAAGGGCCGGCATACCTCGACGCAATCGGTGGTGTTGCCCCTGCCCGGCGCGGACTCGTCGCCCCAAGGCTGGGTGGTGGACACACCCGGTATCCGATCGTTCGGGCTCGCCCACGTCGGACTCGACGACATCGTCGACGCCTTCGACGACCTGCGTGAGGCCATCGACGACTGTCCCCGCGGCTGTACGCATCTGGGTCCGCCCGCCGATCCGGAGTGTGCGCTCGACAAACTCGCCGGCGCGTCGTATCGCCGCGCAATGGCGGTGCGGCAGCTCCTGCTCGCGGTCTCCGGACAGGTGGCCGAGGAGAACGAGGTCCCCGACGATCAGCCGGCCGAGTAGGCCCCAGACCCACTGGTCACCTCAGCCGAGGCGCAAGTCGCGTAGCACACGCCCGGGCCACTTACCGCTGGTCGAGTAGCCCGAACCGCACCACCCCGCAGGTCGACTAGTCCGACCCACCAAGCCACCAACCGCTGGTCGAGTAGCCGCGAGCCCCCTAGGGCGAGCGGCGTATCGAGACCACTGGCGACACACGAGTGATCTCGATACACGACCTCGGTCGGCGCCTCGGCCGCTACCCGATCACCGGGTTACCCACTCACTCAGCGGGGCTCAGCGATCCACCACCGTCGTCTCGAAGAAATACCGATCGGCCCGGTACGCGTGCCGACCCACCTCGACCACCTTGCCCGCGTCGTCGAAGGCCGTGCGCTGCATGGTCAGCAACGGCGACCCAGGTTCGTCGCCGAGCAGTGCCGCCTCGTCGGCGTCGGCCGCCTTGGCCCCAATACGTTGCCGCGCAAGCCGGATGTGCACACCCCGTCCACGCAAACCCTTGTAGAGGCCACCACTCTCGAGTTCTCCGGCGGGCGGGCAGATGTCGGCCGGCAGATGGTTGATCATCAGGGCCAGGGGTTCTCCGCCGGCACAGCGCAGACGTTTGACTGTCACCGACTCGGCCCCTACCGGCAAACCCAGCTCGGTGCGCAACTCCTCGTCGGGCGTGCCGATCCGATACTCGAGCAGCTGGGTGGTGGGGTGCATCCCCGCGGTCGTCAGATCGTCGTAGAGACTGGTCAGCTCGACCGAACGGTGCACCGGATTCTGCACCACCTGTGTGCCGACCCCCCTCTTGCGCACCACCACACCCTTGTCGACGAGCTCCTGGATCGCCTGTCGGATCGTCGGCCGCGACAGTTTGAGCCGGCCGGCCATATCGAGTTCGTTCTCCAGTCGATCCCCGGGACCGAGGTCACCCCGGACGATCGCGGCCTCGATGGCCTGGGCAAGCTGGTGGTAGAGCGGGACCGGCGTGGACCGGTCGAGCTCGACCGGGATCTGCATGATCTGGTCCGCCATCGTGTCAGTATGTCATAACAAATATTGTTCGGACCAGGTTTCCCACAGGCGCCCGCCGGCGCGCGTCACCCTCAGGTGACCACCTCGGCCGCCGAACCGCCGGACTGCCGACGACGGGACAGTGCGGCGGTCGTCAGCCAGGCGGCGATGACACCCAGCACCGCCGCAGGCGTGGCGTCGAGGCCGACCGAACCGGTCAGCAGCACGCTGAACAACAACGCGCTGAATACGAATCCGGTGCCGGCCGTCATCCCGGCCGCGGCTCCGACCGCCAGCGCCCAGGTGATGGAGCAGTCGAAGAGCAGACAGCCTATCGACGCGATGGCCACCCCGATGAAGATCGCCGGAAACACCGGACCGCCACGGAATCCGCAGCCCAAACAGACCGCGTAGGCGATCGCCTTGAACGCGATGATCACCACGAGTGCGCCGACCCCGCTCTCGGCCAGAACCATCGGCACGGCGGTCTGTCCGGAGAACAACACGTCGTCGATGTCGGCACCGAGGGCCCGGGCGATCAATGCCAACACCCCCACCGCGACGCCGCCCGCGACGAGGATGCCGTAGCGGCGGCGCTTGTCGATCGATGCGGCCTTGTCGACGAATGTGCCGGCCTTCTTGACCTGGAACATGATCACGCTCGCCAGCACGCCGACGACGATGGCGAGCAGCAGATCGATGATGCGGGTGCCGACGTAGTCGGGCATCTGCGGAACCGCCATCGACATGACGCCGAGCCCGCCCCAGTCGCCGAGTCCGATGAACACGACATAGCCGACAGCCGCAGCCACCAGCCCCGGCAGCAGTGCGGGCAGCAACGCCGCCCCGGCCGCCAGGCCGGCCTCGAGCAGCAGCAGTCCGGCCACCAGCGGCCCACCGAACAGCGCCGACACCGCCGAGAACGAGCCGGCGGTGGCCAGCACCCGATGCCCCTGTTCCGGGAGTCGCACGAACGGCACCACCACCATGCCGACCGCAGACCCCAAGGCGATCAGTGGCGCCTCCGGACCGAGCACCGCACCGAACGCGAGGGTGCCGATCGCCGCGAGTGCGATGCCGGGCGCATACTGCCACGGGGTCGGGGTCACGCCGACCCCGTCGAGCGGCGAGTGACCGCCTCCGCCGGGGAGGAATGCCGTCGCCATCGCGACCACGATGGCCCCGGCCACCGGAAGTCCGAGCACCAGATACCAGGGTGCTTCGTCGACTCCGAGATGCCGCGGCAGATCGGTCCACATCAGATCCTCGAGCCAATGCACGAGTCCGAGAAATCCCCACGCCAACAGAGCGGCCGGGATGCCGATCACCGCGCCCAGTCCGATCAGCTTCAGGTAGACGACGCCCTCGGCGCGATCGGGATGCAGTTCGGCGGTGGTGCTCGGCCGCACGCTCTGGGCGGTCACCTCGTCGGTACTCGATGCCGGCTGCTGCCCCGGGGCGCCGTCCTGGTCGTCTGCATCGCCGATCGAGCTCATGGGCATCATCCTCCGTCCGACGGGTGGCCGACTCACCTTATCGGCGATCGCCATGGGAGCGGAGATCCGTCGCATCCTCACGCGTCAGGAAGGTTGTACGGCGTGATCACGTGGATCCCCGATGCCACCGGCCGCTGATCACCCGGCAGTGCGCCGTGATAGCGCATCACCAGCTGCGCGACCTGGCGCATGTCGGCACGCAGATCGTGGTGCAGGACCGCGGTCAGGTGCCCGCTGAGCAGCAGGGTGCGGTTGGCGTCACCGAGGTCGTGCCCGATGAAAACCTCGCACGTACGGTTCGCGGTACGAAATGCCGAGACGATCCCTCGATTGCCACCGCCGATCGAATAAACCGCCCCCACATCGGCATTCGCGTCGAGAACCCGTGCCGTGAGCGCCGCGCACGTCTCGTCGAGTCCGTCGGAATCGGTCACCTCGACGATCCGGCGGTTCGGGTCGTGGCTGCGCATCACCGACCGGAAACCCATCTCGCGTTCCTCCTCACCGCGCGACATCGAACTACTGGTCAGCACCAACACGTCGACGTCGACGCGACGCAGCCACTGGCACATCAGATACGCCGCGGTGGCACCGGCCGCTCGGTTGTCCATCCCGACGTAGGCGATCCGGGTACTCATCGGCACGTCGGTGACCAGGGTGATGACGGGGATGCGCGCGGCGGTGAGTCGGCCGATGGCCGCCGCGATCTCCGGTGTGTCCGGCGCCTTGAGCACCACGGCGTGGCTGCCCTGACGGGCGATGGTGTCCAGTTGCGCGATCAACTCGCCGGTCCGCCAGGTTTCCCGCAGATGGAAGCGGGCCCGCATCACCGCGGGCCGCAGCCCCGGCAGTTCCTGCTCCAAGGCGTCGCGGACCAGACCGGAGAACTGTCGAGGCGTCTCCATGACCACGTCGATCAAGAACCGCCGACCTGACAACCGCAGCTGGGTGCGCTGCCGATCGAGGTCTGCGATGGCCTGTTCGACCTGCAGGACCGTGCCCTCCCGTACGCCGGGACGTTGGTGCAGCACCCGATCGACCGTCGCCTCACTCACGCCGGCCTGACGCGCGATCTCGCGTACGGGATAACGATGTGGCACGCCCCACTCCTGAGGGATTCTTGATGGAAATACGCTCTTGTCCGGACAATAGGATCTTGCCATTCTTGGTGACGTGATCACGGCGGAATCGCCGAGGGCCCGATCCACCCCACGACCACCGGCCAGAAACCTGGCTCGACCACCGACAAGGAGCGCGCGATGACCGTACGCAGCGCAGGCACCATCAGCAGCGCCCGGACGCCCCGGGCCGACCGGATCTCTGCGAGCGAGTGCAGCCTCGACGACTTCATCGCGGCCACCCGGCGCACCACCGACCTCGCCGACTATCCGCACGCCGCGAGCACCGAGCGCGGGGTTCTCTTCTACGATTCGGCCGCCGTGACCGCCCTGTCGGGCGAGGACCGCGCGGTCCTGTCCGATGAACTCGCCGATGCGCTGCTCAATGGCCCCGGCATCGTGGTGTTCACCAGCGCATTCGACAACCGCCATGCGCTCACCGAATCCACCGAGGTCTTCACCGAAATCATTGCCGACCAGCGTGCGGCCGGCGTCGCCAACGGCGACCATTTCGCCAAACCCGGCGCCAACGACCGCATCTGGAATGCATTGCAGAAGTTCGCCCAACGGGCGCCGGAACTGTTCACCCGCTACTACTCCAACGACGTCCTCAATCTGATCAGCGAGGCGTGGCTGGGTCCGTGGTATCAGGTGACCTCGGCGATCAACGTCGTCAATCCGGGTGGAGAGGCGCAGAACCCGCACCGCGACTATCACCTCGGCTTCATGTCCACCGACACCGCCGCGACATTCCGTGCCCACATCCACCGCCTCTCGCCCGCGCTGACCCTGCAGGGCGCCGTCGCCCACGTCGACATGCCGATCGAGTCCGGCCCAACGATGTATCTGCCGTACTCACAGACCTATGAGCAGGGATATCTCGCTTTCAACCTGCCGGAGTTCCGCGAACACTTCGCCCAGAACTATGTCCAGCTCCCCCTGCAGGCGGGCGATGCCGTCTTCTTCAACCCCGCCCTGTTCCACGCGGCCGGCCACAACACATCGTCGGACATCAGGCGGATGGCGAATCTGCTACAGGTGTCCTCGGCGTTCGGCCGCGCGATGGACGCCGTGGACCGCTCCGCGGTCATGCGGTGGATCTATCCGTCGGTACAGACGCTGGCCGGCACCGCCGACGATCGCGCGGTCGCGAACGTGATCGCCGCGTCGGCCGAGGGGTACCCCTTCCCCAGCAATCTCGATCTCGACCAGCCGTTGACCGGGTTGACCGGAGAATCCCAGGCCGAATTGTTCGCCCGGGCCATCGCCGACGGACTCGACGCGGCGCAGTTCGACGCCGAGCTATCGGCACTGGATCGCCGCCACATCGCCTGACCCGAGCTCTCCCGACAAGGACGTCACCGAAATGAATGATCAACCACGACACCGCAGCAACCTGTTGGCCGACAAGGCACTACTGGTCAGCGGCGGCACGCAAGGCGTCGGCGCCGCGATCGTGCGCGCTGCCGTCGACGCCGGCGCCTCGGTCGTGTTCAGCGGCCGCAACACTGAGAAAGGCAAGTCACTCGCCGCCGAGTTCAACGGCGCACCGGTGCGATTCGTGCACGCCGATCTCACCGATCCGCGCGCAGCGACCGGCTCCGTGGCGGACACCATCGCCGAATTCGGTCGCATCGATGCCCTGGTGAACGCGGCGGGCACGACCACACGCGGCAGCCTGCTCGACACCACCCCCGAACTCTTCGACAGCCACGTCGCCGTCAACCTGCGGGCCCCGTTCTTCACCATGCAGGCCGCCGTGGCCGACATGGTCGGCCGCAACGCGCCGGGCAGCATCGTCAACATCATCACGATGTCATCCCATGGCGGACAATCGTTTCTGGCGCCGTACTCGGCGACCAAGGCCGGGTTGGTCGGTCTGACCAAGAACGCCGCCCATGCCCACCGCTGGGACCGTATCCGCATCAACGGACTCAACATCGGCTGGACCGAGACCGAGGGCGAGGCCGACATCCAGAAGCGCTTTCACGGCGCCGACGACAGCTGGATCGACGACGCCAACGCGTCGGTGCCGATGGGCAAGCTCGGACAACCCGACGAGATCGCGGACTTCGTGGTCTTTCTGCTCTCGGAGCGCAGCGGAGTGGTCACCGGGTCGGTCATCGACTGGGACCAGATCGTGATGGGAGGAATCGACTGATGGGACTGACCGTAGGGGTCATCGGACTCGGGCGGATCGGCGGCTTCCACGCCGACACGCTCACCGCTTTGCCGTCGGTGGACGAGCTCGTGGTGACCGACGCGAATCCGGCGGCGGTGGCGACGACCACCGACCGGTTGGCCTCGGCACGGGCCGCCTCCGATGCCGACAGCCTGTTCAACTCCGGGGTCGACGCGGTGGTCATCGCCAGCGCCACCCCCACGCACGCCGAACTCATCGAGAAGGCCATCGCCGCAGGGATTCCCACCCTGTGCGAGAAACCCATCGCGTTGTCGGTGTCCGAGTCGGCCGAGGTCGTCGCCCGCGTCGCCGACACCGACGTCCCGGTGACGATCGGCTACAACCGTAGGTTCGATCCCGCGATGGCGGCTGCCCGCACAGCCGTCGATGCCGGCGAACTCGGCTTCATCACCACGGTGCGGTCGACGACGCTGGACCCGGCACCTCCACCGGCCGAGTACATCGCGGCGTCGGGCGGGATCTTCCGGGATTGCGCCGTACACGATTTCGACACCGTCCGTTGGCTTCTCGATGACGAGGTGGTGGAGGTGTACGCCACCGGCAGCAACCAGGGCGATCCGCTGTTCGCCGAGGTCGGCGATGTGGACTCCGCATCGATCCTGCTGCGATTCGCCCGCGGCACGATCGGCGTGGTGTCGGTGACCCGATACAACGCGCGCGGCTACGACTGCCGCCTGGAAGTTCACGGCAGCACCGACAGCGTCGTCGCCGGGTGGGACCCCGCCACCCCGGTACGGAACATGCAGGCCGACTGCGCTTTTCCCGCCGCAGCACCGCACCGGTTCTTCATGGACCGATTCGCCGCCGCCTATCGCGCCGAACTCGCTGCCTTCTGCGCATCGGTGATGGACCCGTCGACGAACCCGACGACATCGGCACCATGCACCGCACACGATGCGCTGGAGGTCTCGTTGATCGCCGAAGCCGCCACCCGGTCGGTCGACACCGGCCGGCCGGTCCCGATCGAGGAGATCCGGGACATGCTGGTACCAGCACGCTGACGCCGTCGCACGAACTCATCCGACGACCGGGCACCACCAGACCACCGAGCACCACCAAAGGGATTCATCGATGACTACAACTGACCTCCGCATCGCCGCCGCCCCCATCTCGTGGGGTGTCTGCGAAGTCCCCGGATGGGGATACCAACTCAGCCCCGAACGCGTCCTCGGCGAGATGCGTGAGCTCGGCGTCACCGCAGCCGAGACAGGCCCCGAAGGCTTCCTGCCATCGGCCCCGGCGCAACTGCGCGACACGCTGGCAGCCTACGACCTGCGGTGTGTGGGGTCCTTCGTTCCAGTGGTGCTGCACCAGGCCGACCACGATCCCGCTCCTGCGGTGAACGAGGTGCTCGACCGCCTGGAGACCTCCGGCGGTGACGTACTGGTGCTGGCCGCGGCCACCGGCGTCGACGGATACGACGATCGTCCCGACCTCACCGAGGTGCAGTGGAACACGTTGCTGGCCAACCTGGATCGGCTCGGAGCACTGGCCGCGTCCCGAGGGGTCACCGCCGCGCTGCATCCGCACGTCGGCACCATGGTCGAGCAGCGCGACGAGGTGTATCGGGTATTGGAGAACACCACCATCGGACTCTGCCTCGACACCGGTCACCTGCTGATCGGCGGGACCGACCCGCTGGAGATGACGCAGGCCTACACCGACCGCATCACCCACGCCCACCTCAAAGACGTCAGGATCGAGCTCGCCGAGAAGGTGCAGCGCGGCGAAATGACCTACACCGACGCGGTGGCGCAGGGGATGTACGTGCCCCTCGGCGCGGGCGAGGCCAAGATCGCCAAGGTCGTCGCGACGCTCGTCGACGCCGGGTTCGACGGCTGGTACGTGCTCGAACAGGACACCATCCTCACCGACGAAACCGACGGCGATGCCGCCGCAGGTAACGTGGCGGTCTCGATGTCGTTCCTGCGCAAGGCCGCTGCACGTCCGGTGCGGGTGTGACCGAGGTGACCGAACCGTTGCGGATCGGACTGCTCGGCGCGTCCCGGATCGCCGAGTCGGCCATCGTCGGGCCCGCCCGCACGCTGGGACACCGATTGGTGGCCGTCGCCGCACGCGACCGCGGTCGTGCCGAGGCGTTCGCCGACAAGTACGGGGTCGAGCGGGTACTCGACTCCTATGCCGCGGTGATCGACGACCCCGAGGTCGATGTCATCTACAACCCTCTCGCCAACGCGTTGCACGGGCCGTGGAACCTCGCCGCGATCCGGGCCGGGAAACCGGTGCTCTCGGAGAAACCCTTCGCACGGAACGAATCCGAGGCACAGGAGGTGGCGGCCGCGGCGCGCGCAGCCGACGTTGTGGTCCTCGAGGGTTTTCACTACCTGTTCCACCCGTTGATGGCACGCACCACTGAACTGCTCGACGCGGGTGCGATCGGCGACATCGCGCACGTCGAAGTGGTGATGGCCATGCCGCCTCCCGACGACAACGATCCGCGATGGTCCTACGACCTCGCCGGCGGTGCGTTGATGGACTTGGGCTGCTATTCGCTGCACGTGTCGCGCCTGCTCGGCCGCTGGTGTGGTGGGCCGCCGGAGATCACCGGCGGCCGCGCGTCGCTGGCCAGCCCGCAGATCGACGAGTCCTGCGTGCTGGATCTTCGCTACCCCAACGGCGCCGCCGGCCTGCACGCGGTGTCCATGGTGGCCGGCGAGTTCGTGTTCAGCCTGCGGATCGTCGGTGACGAAGGCAGCCTGTTCCTGCACGACTATCTGGCCCCGAACCGCGACGATCGGCTGACCATCGTGTCCTCGAGGGACGGCACGGTCGGAGTCGAACGGCTCGGCACCCGGTCGACCTACACCTACCAACTCGAGGCGTTCGCCGACGCGGTACGCACCGGTGCGGCGCTGCCCATCGACCTCGACGACGCGGTGGAGAACATGCGCTACCTCGACGCCGCGTACCGGGCGATCGGCCTGCACCCGAGGTGAGTGGTGCGAGTCGCGCTGCGGGGATCTCGATACGTCCTCGCCTGGCGGCTCGGACTACTCGATCAGCGACAGGGGAACGTCCCCGCCGGCCGCAAACCGACGCGCCCGAACCCGACCGCCCGACCACCGCCCAATGCTGGTCGAGTAGCGACGTGCCAGCGCAGCGAGCCAGTCGCGTATCGAGACCAGACCCCCGTACACACAAGTGATCTACCCGAGGAATATCGGGTCGCGCCGCGGCCGTTGTCTTGGGTAGCATCAGAAATCGCGACTGGCGTAGCCGGGATCGACCGGCGTGGAGCGAACTGAGTCAGACATCGACCGCCTGGGTGTCTGCGACGGTGAACGCTGGAGGACAGTTGCCATGAATTCCCGCACGCAACCCGACATGAACGGCGCCCGCCATCGCGTCGTCATCATCGGATCCGGATTCGGCGGACTGACCGCCGCACGACAGTTGGCGAAGGCCGACGTCGACGTCACGGTGATCGCCCGCACCACCCATCACCTGTTCCAACCGCTGCTGTATCAGGTCGCCACCGGAGTCATCTCTGAGGGACAGATCGCTCCCCCGCTGCGAGTGATCCTGCGCAAGCAGGACAACGTGCGTGTGGTGCTCGGTGACGTGGAGTCCATCGATCTCGACGGTCACACGATTACCAGCCGACTACTCGAGCGCGTCACCACCACGCCTTACGACAGCCTCATCGTGGCCGCGGGTGCTGATCAGTCCTACTTCGGCAACGACCGGTTCGCCGAGTTCGCCCCGGGCCTCAAAACCATCGACGACGCACTCGAGTTGCGCGGTCGCATTCTCGGCGCGTTCGAGCAGGCCGAACTGTCCACCGACCCCGAGGAGCGGGCGCGCCTGTTGACCTTCGTGGTCATCGGTGCCGGTGCGACCGGTGTGGAAATGGCCGGGCAGATCGCCGAGATGGCCAACCGCACTCTGCGTGGCGCGTTCCGCAACATCGACTCGGCCGATGCGCGGGTGATCCTGCTCGACGCCGCGCCCACCGTGCTGCCACCCTACGGCGGAAAGCTCAGCAAGCGGGCCACGGACCGGTTGGCGCGCAATGGCGTCGACATCCAGCTGGGTGCGATGGTCGTCGACATGGACTACCACGGCCTGGTGGTCACCGACGCCGACGGCACGCGTCGACGCATCGAGAGCCAGTGCAAGGTGTGGTCGGCCGGTGTGGCGGCCAGCCCATTGGGACGCCAGTTGGCCGAGCAGAGCGGCGTCGAACTCGATCGGGCCGGCCGGGTGAAGGTGGGCACCGATCTGACGCTGCCCGGTCATCCCGAGGTCTTCGTCGTCGGCGACATGATGGCCGTCGACGGCGTCCCGGGTATGGCGCAGGGCGCGATCCAGGGCGCGAAGTACGCCGCATCGGCGATCAAGGACGGCCTCAAGGGCACGTCACCCGAGGCGCGGAAACCGTTCTCCTACTGGGACAAGGGCTCGATGGCCACCATCGCCCGCTTCAGCGCGGTGGCGAAGATCCCCGTTCCGGGCACCTCCGGCCACATCGAGCTCGCGGGTTTCCTGGCCTGGATCGGGTGGCTGGTGCTGCATCTGGTCTACCTCGTGGGCTTCCGCAACCGGTTCACCACACTCGTCGACTGGTTCTTCGCGTTCACCAGCCGCAGTCGTACGCAGCTGGCCGTCACCGAACAACAGGTATTCGCGCGCAATGCGATCGAGGAACTTGAGGAACGCACTCGGCTCGACGACGCCGCCTGAGCGTTCCTCGGTAGACGTCATAGAGTTCTTCCCCCGGGTATCGTTTCGTCCCCCTCCTGCTTGTGGGGGACGAAATGATCTCTGGGGGAAGAACTCTTAGCTGGCGTCGCGCGTGCGTACCACCTTGCCCGCCTCGCGGGCCTTGTGCGCCCAGGTGTCGCGGGCGTCGGGCGGCAGTGCGATGAAGATCGCGTCGATCTCCGGGTCATCGATGAGGTCTTCGTAGATGCCGTAGCTGACCATGATGCCGAGCCGATCGGCGATCTCCCAGGCCACCGCCGTCGACGAACTCGCCACCACTTCGATGGGTCCGGTCAGCACGCCGGGTGTGCCGAGTTCGTGCACCAGATGATCGTCGCATTCGTCGGCGAGCAGTCCCCAGCGGAGCAGGTCCGGCTGCGATGAGCCCGACAGCGCGTCGTCGGGCGGGGCGGTCGTCGCGCGGACCATCAGTTCAGGCTCGAGCGACCGGGCGCCGTAGAACCCGCACCCACCTGTGTCCGGGCGGTCCGGAGAATCCCCGACCAGCGACTTGACCGCGTCCACCGCCGCCGCGGCGAGGCCGGGTACGTTCTGGCGGATGGTGGTGAGATTGAGATGTCCGAGTACCGCGTGCGGCCCATCGTCGTAACCGACGACCGACATGTCGTCGGGCACCCGGATGCCACTGTGCCGCATGACGTCGATGAACCCGATCGCCATCCGGTCGTTGGCCAGGAAGACCGCAGTCGGCAGATCGCCCTCGGCGAGGAGCCGTTCGGCGGCCAACGCACCCGCTTCCTCGGTGTAATCACCCACCAGGGTTCGGCATTCGTCGCGGTAGCCGGCCGCCGCCATCGCCCCGAGATAGCCACGCAAGCGCTCTGACGCACACGGGTGATCGCCACCTTCGACATGCGCGATCGAGGTGTGCCCGAGGTCGATGAGATGCTGCACCGCCAACTGCGCACCGCGCCACTCGTCGGTTCCCACCGTGACCGCCCTCAGGTGGGGAAGTCGTTCGCCGAGCACCACGATCGGGACCTTCACGTCGAACCGGTCGTCGTATTCCGCACCGATCACGATCACGGCCACACACCCCTGCTCGACGAGATCGGCGACCGCGCGCGGTCGTCCACGCGACGATGTGTGCAGCCCGAGCGCAAGTTGATATCCGGCCGCGTCGGCGGATGCGTACAGGCGGTCGACCAGATCCGCCTCGAACGGGCTCGTCGCCCCGAACACCACCCCGATCAGCCGCGACATCGCGTACCTCTTTCTGTTGTCACACAACGTGTGTCACACAACCTGTGTCGCACGACTCGCGTCACGACCTCGCGCCCCGCACCGGAACACTAGCCCACCACGAGACCCGCCCGGCCAAGAATCGGCCGAGCGGGCCTCGGGCGGATTCATCGGCTCAGCGCCGCAGCTCGTGGCTCAACGTGTCGAGCTCGTCTCCGCCGGCCATCTGCTGGGTCAACTCCTCGAGCGTGATCTCGTCGTAGGTGCAGTCCAGCTTCTGGCGCCCACGATTGAGCAGGACGAAGTGGTCGCCCACCATGTGCGCATGATGCGGGTTGTGTGTGATGAACACGACGCCGAAACCCTGATCCCGGGCGGCCGAGATGTAGCGCAGCACGGTGCCCGACTGCTTGACACCCAGCGCGGCGGTCGGCTCGTCGAGGATCAGCACCCGAGCTCCGAAGTAGATGGCCCGCGAAATGGCCACACACTGACGCTGACCACCCGAGAGCGAGCCGATGGGCGCATCCACGTCGGGGAGGTCGATGCCCATCTTGTACAGCTCTTCCTTGGTCGTCGCCCGCATCGACTGGATGTCGAGCATCCGGAAGGGCCCCTTGCGGAGCTCTTGACCCAGGAAGAAGTTGCGCCACACCGGCATCAACCCGACCACCGCGAGATCCTGGTAGACGGTCGCGATGCCCTTGCCGAGCGCGTGCTTCGGCGATTCGAGATGGGTTTGGGCACCGTCGATGAGCAGGTCGCCTTCGGTCTGCTGATGCAGCCCGGCCATGATCTTGATCAGGGTGGATTTACCTGCACCGTTGTCGCCGAGCACGCAGGTGACCTCGCCGGCGTGCACGCGCAGGTTGATGCCTTTGAGCGCGATGATCGCGCCGTAGGATTTGCCGACGTCCCGGAGCTCGATCAGCGGTACCTTACCGCCGCTGGAGTCCGACTCGGAACGGGTTTCAATGGCTGAGCTCATTGTGCGATCACCTCTTGGCCGCGTAGTTGCGGAAACTGTTGTTGGCGATCACCGCGAACAGCAGCATCGCACCCATGAAGAATTTGAACCAGTCGGGGTTCCATCCGGCATACACGATGCCCTGGTTGACCATGCCGAAGATGAAGGCGCCGATGGCCGCACCGATCGCGGTGCCGTACCCACCGGTGAGCAGGCAGCCACCCACGACGGCGGCGATGATGTAGAAGAACTCGTTACCCACGCCCTGACCGGACTGCACCGTGTCGAAAGCGAACAGCAGGTGCATGCCGACGAACCAGGCACAGAAGCCGACGAACATGAACATGCCGATCTTGACTCGGGTGACCGGCACACCGACGGCCCGCGCCGAGTCCTGGTTGCCGCCGACCGCGAAGACCCAGTTACCCACGCGGGTGCGCATCAGCACCCAGGTCGCGACGAGGGTGAACAGAATCCACCACACCACAGTCATCCGCACCGACACCCCGAAGAGCGTGAACGACGAGGCGAACACCTTGTGCGCGGAGTCGAATCCCTGCATGTCGGAGATCGACGGGGTGGCCACCTGGCCGGTCACCAGCTTGGTGACCGCCAGGTTGATACCGGTGAGCATCAGGAACGTCGACAGTGTGATCAGGAACGAGGGGATCCTCGTCTTCATGACCAGAAAGCCGTTGAAGAAGCCGACGGCCAACGCCAGGATCAGCGCGAGGAACGCTCCGAGCCACACATTGAGATGCAGGTTGTAGGCGAGCATCGATGCGGCCAGCGACGAGAACGTCACCGCGACACCGGTGGAGAGGTCGAACTCGCCACCGATCATCAACACCGCGACCCCGCAGGCCATGATGCCGATCGTCGAACTCGCGTACAGCACTGTCGCGAGTGCCTCCGGCGTTCGGAACGGCGGCGCCACGATGAGGAAGAAGATGAAGATGGCAATCGCACCGAACAGCGCGCCGATCTCCGGCCGCAGCAGCAGCCGCTGCAGGGGCTTCTGGCGTTTCACCCGTTCGTCGGTGATGGGTTTGTGCGTGGACAGGTCGAGATCTGCTTGAGTACTCATGGTTTCCCTCCAGCGGCCCGCGTCAGCGGGTGCCGTTCTCGGCGTATTCGGCCACGGCGTCGATGTTCGACTCGTCGATGAAGGCCGGTCCGGTCAGCACGGCCTCGCCGCCGCCGATGGTGTTCGCATTGGTGAGGTTGAGCCAGAGAGCGTCGACGGCCTCATAGCCCTGCACGTACGGCTGCTGATCCACCGCCCACTTGACCTCACCGTTCTGGATCAGCGGAACCAGAGCGGCGTTGGTGTCGAAGGTGACGATCTCGGCCTGTGAGCCGGCGTTGCCCTTGGATTGCACCGCGGTCTGCGCAATGGGCGCGCCCAGGGTCACCACGGTGTCGATGGACGGATCCTGCTGCAGCTTCGCCGTCATCGTGGCCTCCACCGACGGCATGTCCTTGCTGTTCACGTTGAGGATCTCGAAGCCACCTCCGGTGAAGCCCTGACGCACACCGGCGCAGCGGGATTCGAGTGCGACCTGCCCCTGCTCCTGGATCACGCAGAGCACCTTCTTGCGACCCTCCTGGGTCAGACGTTCGCCGGCAGTGCGGCCGGCGAGGGTCTCGTCTTGGCCGAAGTACTGCTGCACGCCCATTTCCTTCCAGTTGTCGAAACCGGAATTGAAGGCGACGACCGGGATGCCGGCGTCGATCGCGCGTTGCACGGCCGGAGCCATCGCGTCGGGCTTGGCCAGGGTCAGCGCGATCCCGTCGACCTTGCTGTCGATGGCGGTCTGCACCAGGTTGGCCTGATTGGGCGCCTCCGGGTCCGACGAGTACTGCAAATTGACGTTGTCCTTCTGGGCGGCCATCTCGGCGCCCTTGCGGATCAGGTCCCAGAACGAGTCACCCGGCACCTCGTGGGTGATCATCGCGATCGTCAACTCCGGGGTGCCCGCGTTGCCGGTCCCGCCACCGTCGCCGCCGTCATCGTCAGGGGCACCACCCGTGCTGGAACAGCCGGCGACGATCAGCATCGCGGATGCGCATGCGGCGGCGATCGCGACGAGCCGACGCGGCCGCCGGATCCGACGACGTTCAGTGGAGTGCATCGTTGTCTCTTCCCTTCGATCCGAGAGTGTCATCGGCGCCCTGTCCGTGGGTTCCCGGATCGGGAACCTGCCGGGATGTGCTGTTCGGGCGAACACTCTTGTGGACTAGATGTAATACCCGTCACACCGACGATGTCAAGACTTTGTCCAGACATTCGGATCTAAGCGGTGGTAGGAACCGTCCGCAATGCTCGCTCACCGGCCGCCGTGGGCAGGCGCGCGGCCCCAACCACACAGACCGCCATCAGCAACCCGAGCAGCACGAAGGCCACCGAGTAGGCGCCGGCGGGCAGCATATCGAGACCTGCGAACACCGAGATCGCCACGGCGGCAAGCGCAACCCCGAACGCGGCGCCGAGTTCCTGCACCGCGGCGTGCACCGCGTTCGCATCGCTGAGCTCCGAGGGCCCGACGTCGGCGAACGCCAGGGTGTTGTACGCGGAGAAGCCGATCGAGCGGAGCACCCCGGAGATCACCAAGACCGTGCCGATCACCACCGCCGACGTGGTTGCGCTGAGCAATGCGAGAGCCCCGAAGGACACCACCGACGCCGTCAGGTCCGCCACCAGCACCCGTCGGATGCCCCAGCGCCGCATCAGTGGTGTGGTCAGCGGCTTGATGGCGACGTTGCCGACGAACAGCGCGGTCACCATCGCGCCCGCGGCCACCGCCGACCAGCCGAAGCGCAGCTGGAACAGCAACGGCAACAAGAACGGCACCGCGCTGATCCCGATGCGGTACACCGTGCCGAACCCCACCACCGCGGCGAAGGAACGCACCTGCAGCACGTCGAGATTCAGCAACGGATGCGGGGCCGACCGCATCCGCCGCAGCGCCACCACGCCCAGGACCGACCCCGCGAGTACGCCGATGGCGACCACCCACCAGCGCGGATCGTCAGCAGTCAGTTCCTGCGCCGCGAACATCGCCGCGCCGACCGCCGCGGTGGTGCACAGCACCCCGAGCACATCGAGTCGGCGTCGTGCCGTGTCCGAGTCCGCGGGCCGACACCAGCAAAACGCGGCAATGATGCCGACCAGACCGATCGGCAGGTTGATCGCGAAGATGACCCGCCATGATGCATGCGTGACGATCGCACCGCCGATCAATGGTGCCACCACCGGCGCCACCAGGGCCGGCCACGTCAGGTAGGCGATCGCCCGCACCAGCTCACCGCGCGGCACCGTGCGTAGGACCGCCAGCCGACCGACCGGCACCATCATCGCGCCGCCGGCCGCCTGCAGCACCCGCATCGCCACCAGGGCCGTGAGATCCGGGGCCAGCGCAGCGCCCGCCGACGCGAGGGTGAACACCGCGACCGCGACCAGGAACACGCGGCGCACACCGAACCGATCGGCAACCCACCCCGACAGCGGGATCAGCACCGCGAGGGTGATCAGGTAGGAGGTCGCGATCACCGTGGCATCGAGCGGACGCACTCCGAGATCGGCGGCGATGGCCGGCAGCGCGGTCGCGACGATGGTGGCGTCGAGGATCTCCATGAACATCGCCCCGGCCCCGAGCAAGGCGAGCGCATACGGGAAGTCCGCAGACACCCGGGCGGTGCCCGCCCGCCCGAGGAGACGCCGCACGCTCACCTCATCGACGCGGGAGCGACCCAGGTGCCCTCACGCACCGATGTGGTCATCGCATCGAGCACCTCCGCCGCGCGCACCGCATCGTCGATGGTGGCGCCGGCGCGCGTGGGATCGGCGATCGATCCACAGAAGCGGGCCGCCTCGATCACCTTCAGGTCGTCGTAGCTCATCGGATTGGCCGCGCCGGGCTGAAACGCCACGTAGTCGCCGCTACCGGGACCAACGAATCGCGTGGCCACCGACAGATCCTGATAGGTGTCGCCGGCACCGACCTCCAGTTCACCCATCCGCCGGTAGTCCCACCGCACGACCCCCTTGGTGCCGTGGATCTCGAACCCGTAGGAGTTCTGCGCACCGACGGACACCCGGCTGGCCTCGAGCACACATCGGGCACCGCCGGCCATGCGCAACTGCGCCGAGACATAGTCCTCGTTCTCGACCGGACCGCGCTCACCGCCGGAGGCGAGCTGGTGACCGGCCGTCGCTCCGGTCGGCCTGGGGCGCTCGGCGACAAAGATCGCGGTGTCGGCGACCAGGGACGCGATGTCACCCAACAGGAACCACACCAGATCTGCGCCATGGGATGCGAGGTCGCCGAGCACCCCGTTACCGCCGCGATCGCGCTGAAAGCGCCAACTCAAAGCACCGTCGGGATGTGCGGCATAGTCACTGAACAACCTGAACCGGGCGTGGGTGACCTCACCGATCTCGCCGGCGGCCACCAGCTCACGCGCCGCCGCCACCGCCGGCACGTTGCGGTAGTTGAACCCGACGGCTGTTCGGATCCCGGCCGTCGCGGCCGCCGACGCCACCGCCCGCGCGTCGGCGGCGGACAACCCGACCGGCTTCTCTATCCACAGGTGCTTGCCCGCCGCCGCGACGGCACAGCCGATATCGCGATGCAGGAAGTTGGGAGCGGTCACGCTGACCGCACCGATGGTCGGGTCCGCCACCACTTCACGCCAATCGGCCACCGTGGCCGGCACGTCGAACTGGACGGCGGCCGATGCCGCCCGATCGGTCACCTCGTCGGCGATGACCATCAGCCGCGGCACCGGCGTGAGGTCGGGATAGTGATGGCGGATACGCGCGTACGCCTGAGCGTGCGCCCGACCCATCCACCCGAACCCGATGATCCCGACCGGCAGGACGACGCCCGCCTCGTCGTGCACGTCGTCGCGTGCGGCCGCACCGGTAGCGGCACTGGCGGGGGTCTCCACGGTCATCTCATCAGCTCCATTTCGTCTCACCCGGGATTACGGTTCGGGGTCTGTGATCTCTCCCACTTCACTATGCCAGGTAAGAATGTCAGGACAAAGTCTTGACTTTGTGGTGTGGCCTGACGCACAGTGGATGCCAGTGGATACGAGAGCCCCGCTGATGCACCGCCGGGCCCCACCTGTCCAACCACGAGCAGGGAGCAGTACGTGACCGCACAACAGCCCTCCGACTCGGCCCAGGCGCCGACGTTCGACGTTGTCGCCATCGGCCGCAGCGGCGTCGACATCTATCCGCAGCAGATCGGCGTGGGCCTCGAGGAGGTGAGCAGCTTCGGCAAGTTCCTCGGTGGCAGCGCCGCCAACGTCAGTGTGGCCGCCGCCCGCCTCGGACACAGCAGCGCGCTGATCTCCGGAGTCGGCGACGACCCGTTCGGCCGATTCGTCCGCGCCGAACTCGCACGTCTGGGCGTCGACAACCGCTTCGTCGGCGTCGACGACGAGTACGCCACGCCGGTCACCTTCTGCGAGATCTTCCCCCCGGACGACTTTCCGCTCTACTTCTACCGCAAACCGACCGCCCCGGACCTGCAGATCGAGGTCGCCGACATCGACACCGTGGCCGTGCACGATGCCCGGTTGTATTGGTCGACGGTCACCGGCCTGTCCGAGGAACCATCGCGCAGCGCGCATTTCGCGGCGTGGGAGGCTCGCGGGCGGCAGTCGCTGACCGTACTCGACCTCGACTACCGGCCGATGTTCTGGTCCTCGCCGGCATCGGCCACCGAGCAGGTACGCCGAGCCCTGTCGCACGTCACAGTGGCAGTCGGCAACCGCGAGGAATGTGAGGTCGCCGTCGGCGAGACCGATCCGCATGCGGCCGCCGACGCGCTGCTCGACCTGGGTGTCGAACTGGCCATTGTCAAACAAGGGCCCAAGGGTGTACTCGGCAAGACCCGCTCGGAGAGCATCGAGGTGGCACCGATTCCCGTCGACGTCGTCAACGGACTCGGCGCGGGCGACAGCTTCGGCGGCAGCCTCTGCCACGGCCTGCTCCAGGGGTGGCCACTGGAGAAGATCCTCCGTCACGCCAACGCCGCCGGGTCCATCGTCGCCGGCCGACTCGAGTGTTCGACCGCCATGCCCACCGCCGACGAGGTGGCCGCACTCGCCACAAACGCACAGGAGAAACTCAATGTCTGAGCTCGCCACCCAGGCGGACTTTCCCGCAACCACTTTGGACACAGCTGCGTTGGTCTCCCCGCTGTGCTCCACCTACGCCGAGGTCACCGCGATCCGGGCCACCCGACCGCAGGCGATCGCCGAGGCGTGGGCGCAGCGGCGCCCACGCCCGACGGTCACCGGTGACGACCGGTTGATGATCGTCGCCGCCGATCACCCGGCCCGCGGGGCGCTGTCGGTCGGGTCGAACCCGACAGCGATGAACAGCCGATCCGACCTGCTCGACCGGCTGCGGACCGCGTTGGCCAACCCGGGTGTCGACGGCGTCCTGGCCACCTCGGACATCCTCGAGGACCTGCTGCTGTTGGGCGCACTGGATAACAAGGTGGTGTTCAGTTCGATGAACCGCGGCGGGTTGGCCGGGGCGTCGTTCGAACTCGACGACCGGATGACCGCCGCCACCGCCAAGTGGACCATCGACGCGGGCCTCAACGGCGCGAAGATGCTCTGTCGGGTCGACCTCGGTGATCCGGGGACGCTCAACATGATGACCGCGTGTGCAGCAGCCGTCGACGAGCTCGCCGCCGGCGAATCGATCGCGATGCTCGAGCCGTTCCTGTCGTCTCGGATCGACGGCAGGGTTCGCAACGACCTGACCGCCGACGCGGTGATCAAGTCGATGCACATCATCCAGGGACTCGGGTCCACCTCGGCCTACACCTGGCTCAAGCTGCCGGTGGTCGACGAGATGGAACGCGTCATGGACGCCACCACGCTGCCGACCCTGCTGCTCGGCGGCGACCCGCAGACGGCGCCGGACGAAACCTTCGCGAGTTGGGAACGCGCACTGCGCATCCCATCGGTTCGCGGACTGATCGTGGGACGCACCCTGCTGTACCCGGCCGACGACGACGTGGCCACCGCGGTCGACACCGCAGTCAACCTGGTGAGCTGAGAGGAGACTCGCGTGAACTCGAAGTACTACATCCCGGCCGGCACCGGCACTGTGCCGCTGACCGTCGACATCACACCGGAGTCGGCCGGCTGGACCGAGTCGTCGTTGTTCGTGGTCGAGCTTGGTGCCGGTGAGTCGATCACACGGCGAACCGGCGATGACGAGATCATCGTCGTACCGCTCGCCGGGTCGGCGAGCGTGTCCTCGGGCGGCGTCACCTTCGACCTCGCGGGGCGCGCGAGCGTGTTCGACGGGCCCAGCGACTTCGCCTACGTGGGACGCGACTCCGAGTTCACCGTGACCAGTGCAGCAGGCGGACGGTTCGCGCTGTGCGGCGCACGGGCGAAGGCCCGTCTGCCGTTCCGTTACGTACCGGCCGCCGACGTTCCCATCGAGTTGCGCGGAGCCGGCAACTGCAGCCGTCAGGTACACAACTTCGGCACCGCCGGCGTCTTCGAGGCCGACTCGATCATCGCGTGCGAGGTCATCACACCGGGCGGGAACTGGTCGAGTTATCCCGCGCACAAACACGACGAGAACTCCGAGAACGAATCACAACTCGAGGAGATCTACTATTTCGAGATCGATCAGGGCGCCGACGGCTCACCGGGATTCGGCTATCACCGGGTCTACGGCACGCCCGAACGTCCGATCGAGGTGCTCGAGGAGGTCCGCAGCGGCGATGTCGTCCTGGTGCCGCACGGCTACCACGGGCCGTCGATCGCGGCACCGGGCTACCACATGTACTACCTCAACGTGATGGCCGGGCCCGGCGACGAGCGCGCCTGGAAGATCTGTGACGACCCGGCCCACACGTGGCTGCGCGGCAGCTGGGAACAACAGGACGTCGATCCCCGACTACCCCTGCACGAGAAGCGGACACGCTGATGGATCTCGATACGCCACTCGCACGCTCGCGGCTACTCGATCAGCAGAACGGCACACCACTCGCGATCCTCACGACGCTGATCGAGTAGTCCGAGGCGCTAGCCGAGGGCGTATCGAGATCCGTGGATCGAGTAGTCCGAGGCGCTAGCCGAGGGCGTATCGAGATCACCACCCCAACCACCCACCGACCAGAAAGAAGCCATCGTGGCACCGATCAACTCCGGACGCGCCGGCGGCGTCACCGGCCTCCGCACCCCCCACGGTGAATCGACCGTCCGCCTCACCGTCGCCCAGGCGACCGTGCGATTCCTCGCCAACCAGTACGCCGAGCGCGACGGCGAGCGGAGCAAGTTCTTCGCCGGATGCTTCGGCATCTTCGGTCACGGCAATGTCGCCGGTCTCGGCCAGGCGTTGCTGCAGAACGAGATCGACGACGTGAACAGTGGTCGGGAGCTGTCCCTGAAGTATGTCCTCGGACGCAACGAGCAGGCGATGGTGCACTCCGCCGTCGGCTATGCCCGCATGAAGGACCGGCTGCAGGCGTGGGCGGTGACCGCATCCGTCGGTCCCGGAGCGACCAACATGCTGACCGGCGCGGCGCTGGCCACCATCAACCGGTTGCCGGTTCTGCTCTTGCCGGCCGACACCTTCGCCACCCGCGCCACCTCCCCGGTGCTGCAGGAACTCGAACTGCCCTCATCGGGTGACGTCACCGTCAACGACGCGTTCAAACCGGTCTCGCGCTACTTCGACCGGGTGTGGCGGCCCGAACAGTTGCCGGGTGCCCTGCTCGGCGCGATGCGCGTGCTCACCGATCCGGTGGAGACCGGCGCCGCCACCGTCGCGATCCCCCAGGACGTCCAGGCCGAGGCCTTCGACTTCCCGGAATCCCTGTTCGCCGAACGCACCTGGCACGTCGCCCGCCCGCTCCCGGAGCGCCACGTGATCGCCGAGGCCGCCGAGATCATCGCCTCGGCACAGCGTCCGCTCATCGTTGCCGGCGGTGGTGTCATCTACAGCCACGCCACCGACGCCTTGGCCCGCTTGTGTGAACGGACCGGCATTCCGGTGGGGCAGAGTCAGGCGGGCAAGGGCTCGCTGCCCTATGATCACCCACAGTCCGTCGGCGCCATCGGCTCGACCGGTACCACCGCTGCCAACGCGCTGGCCGCCGACGCCGATGTGGTGATCGGTATCGGCACCCGCTACAGCGATTTCACCACCGCATCGCGCACCGCGTTCACCGGCGACGGTGTGCGTTTCGTGAACATCAATGTGGCGTCCCTGGATTCGGTAAAGCACAGCGGCTACAGCGTGGTCGCCGATGCACGCGAATCCATCGAGGCCCTCGACGAGTTGCTCTCCGAGTACGCAGTCGACCCCACCTACCGGGAGCGGGTCACCGCACTCGCGCAGGAGTGGGACGACATCGTCGAGCAGGCCTACTCCCCGACCTCGGTCGGCACCAACGTCGCCACCGGCGACGAGGCGCTGACCCAGGGTGCGGTCATCGGGCTGGTGAACGAAACCTCCGATCCACGCGATGTCGTCGTCTGCGCGGCGGGCTCCATGCCCGGTGACCTGCACAAGCTCTGGCGAACCCGCGACGCGAAGGGTTACCACGTCGAATACGGCTACTCCTGCATGGGATACGAGGTGGCCGGCGGCCTCGGCGTCAAGATGGCCTGCCCCGACCGCGACGTGTTCGTCATGGTCGGCGACGGCTCTTACCTGATGATGGCCACCGAACTCGTCACGGCGGTCCAGGAGAATCTGAAGGTGATCGTGGTGCTGGTGCAGAACCACGGGTTCGCCTCGATCGGCTCCCTCTCGGAGTCGCTGGGTTCGCAACGGTTCGGCACCAACTACCGCTACCGCGGCGACAACGGGCGACTCGAGGGCGCGACCCTGCCAGTGGACCTCGCCGCCAACGCCGCCTCGCTCGGTGCCGATGTCATCCGGGCCACCACGGCCGCGGAGTTCACCGACGCCATCAAGGCCGCCAAGGCCGCCGAGCGCACCACCGTCATCCATGTGGAGACCGACCCGCTGATCGGCGCCCCGGACAGCCAATCCTGGTGGGACGTACCCGTGTCGGAGACCTCCACACTCGAGTCCACCCAGCAGGCCTACGACGTGTATGCGCAGTGGAAGGCCGTGCAGCGGCCATACCTGAACCCGACCGACCCGAACTCGACCGACCTGACCACGGGAGGAAATCAATGACCACCGACCTGCGCATCGCCGTCCTCGGCGTCGGCATGATGGGTGCCGACCACGTCGCCCGCATCACCGAGCGCACCAAGGGCGCCACCGTCACGGTGCTCAACGACTACCTTCCGGAAAAGGCCGAGGAACTGGCCGCCACCATCCCGGGCTGCCGAGCGATCAACGATCCGCTCGACGCCATCGCCGATCCGGACGTCGACGCGGTCATCCTCGCCACCCCCGGCCCGACCCACGAGAAGCAGCTGCTCGCCTGTCTCGAGGCCGGCAAGCCGGTGATGTGCGAGAAGCCGCTCACCACCGATGTCGCCACGTCCTTGGAGATCGTGAAGCGCGAAGCCGAGTTGGGCCGCAAGCTCATCCAGGTCGGTTTCATGCGCCGCTTCGATCACGAGTACGAACAGCTCAAGGGACTCATCGACGACGGCACCTTCGGGCAGCCGCTGCTCGCGCACTTCGTGCACCGCAATCCCGCGGTGCCGCCGAACTTCGACAGCGCGATGATCGTCAAGGACTCCCTCGTGCATGAGGTCGACGCGACACGGTTCTTCTTCGACGAGGAGATCACCTCGGTGCAGATCATCGCACCCGGTTCGAATCCGAACGCTCCCGAAGGCCTCAAGGATCCGCAGATCGCCATCTTCACCACCGAATCCGGCCGGCATGTCGACGTCGAGTGCTTCGTGACCACCGGTGTCGCCTATGAGGTACGCACCGAGTTGGTGGGCGAGCTGGGCTCGGCATTCATCGGCCTCGACCAAGGTCTGATCCGCAAACAGCGCAACCCCGTTCAATCCGACACGGGCGACGGCCGCAAGATCGCGGGGATCTCGACCGGGGACATCACGCCGTCATTCGTCGAGCGATTCGGCGTCGCCTACGACGTCGAGATCCAGCGCTGGGTCAACGCGGTCCGCCGTGGCGACAACGTCGATGGCCCGGGCGCATGGGACGGGTACGCCGCCGCCGCGGTGTGCGCGGCCGGGGTCAAGGCACTCGAGACCGGGCAGCCCCAAACCGTCGAGATGGTTTCGCGCGCATCCATTCCCGGCGCCTAGGCGCAGTCGATCCACCCGTCCGAATCCTGCCGACACGCACCGAGCCGACACCAATCCGCTGGTCGAGTAGTTCCGAGCCGCTAGGCGAGGAGCGTATCGAGACCGAACCCGGCGACGTCTCGATACGCCCTCACTCTGTTCGCGGCTACTCGACCGGCGCACACATCCATCCAGGAGAATCACCATGACCACCACCATCACCCACTGGGTCAACAACAAGGCCTACCCTGGCACGTCGAGCAACACGGCGCCGGTGACCAATCCCGCGACCGGCGCTGTCACCGGCGAAGTCGCGCTGGCCAACGTCGAGGACGCCCGCGCAGTCATCGACGCCGCCACCGCTGCCTTCCCGGCCTGGCGTGACACCAGCCTGGCCAAGCGCACGGCCATCCTGTTCCGCTTCCGCGAACTGCTCGAGGCCCGCAAACCCGAACTGGCCGCGATCATCACCGCCGAACACGGCAAGGTCCTCTCCGACGCGCTCGGCGAGATCAGCCGCGGCCAGGAAGTCGCCGAGTTCGCCTGCGGTATACCGCATCTGCTCAAGGGCGGCTACACCGAGAACGCCTCGACCAAGGTCGACGTGCACTCGGTGCGCCAACCGCTGGGGCCTGTCGGCATCATCAGTCCGTTCAACTTCCCGGCGATGGTGCCGATGTGGTTCTTCCCGGTGGCCATCGCCGCCGGCAACACCGTGGTGCTCAAACCGTCGGAGAAGGACCCCACTGCCGCGATCTGGCTCGCCGAACTCTGGAAAGAGGCCGGTCTACCCGACGGCGTGTTCAACGTCTTGCAGGGCGACAAGACCGCGGTCGACGAACTGCTCACCAACAAGGCGATCAAGTCGATCAGCTTTGTCGGGTCCACCCCGATCGCCGAGTACGTCTACTCCACCGGCACCGCGGCCGGCAAGCGCGTGCAGGCTCTCGGCGGAGCCAAGAACCACGCCATCATCCTGCCCGACGCCGACCTCGACCTCGCGGCCGACGCCATGGTCAATGCCGGTTTCGGCTCCGCCGGTGAACGCTGCATGGCGATCTCGGTGGCCGTGGCCGTCGGCGACGTCGCCGATGACCTCGTCGACAAGATCGCCGAACGTGCCAAGACCATCAAGACCGGCGACGGCACCCGCAACTCCGACATGGGCCCGCTGGTCACGAAGGTTCACCGGGACAAGGTCGCCTCCTATGTCGACGCCGGCGAACAAGCCGGCGCCACCGTCGTCCTTGACGGCCGCACCGTAGATCCCGACGGTGCAGCCGACGGCTTCTGGTTGGGGCCGACCCTATTCGACAACGTCACCCCCGACATGAGCATCTACACCGACGAGATCTTCGGACCTGTTCTGTCGGTGGTGCGCGTCGACTCCTACGACGAGGCGTTGGAGTTGATCAACTCCAACCCGTACGGCAATGGCACCGCCATCTTCACCAACGATGGTGGCGCTGCCCGACGCTTCCAGAACGAGGTCGAGGTCGGCATGGTCGGCATCAACGTGCCCATCCCGGTCCCGATGGCCTACTACAGCTTCGGCGGGTGGAAGGCGTCGCTCTTCGGCGACACCCACGCCCACGGCACCGAAGGCGTCCACTTCTTCACCCGAGCCAAGGCCATCACCACCCGTTGGCTCGACCCGAGTCACGGCGGACTGAATCTCGGCTTCCCCCAGAATGCCTGAGGCACAGTACGACTGATACGGCCCGCAGCCGACGTTGCCGTGTGACTCACCCCCTCGTGAGTCACACGGCAACTGGGCGTTGACGACCTGTCAAAGTCGGACGGTGTCACCCGTTTCGGAGCTGCGGCGCGCGGCGTCGAGTACGTCGAGCACGGCAATCCCCTCCGACGCCGGTACCGGCTGCGGACCTCTGCCGTCAACGGCGGCGGCGAACTGCCGGTAGTACTCGTCGTAGCGACCCTGTGCCGACGGAATCGTCATCGACCCCTTTGCCGTCGACAGCACGCCGAGGCGATCCTGGCGTTCGTAGCCCCAGGAGTCCAGGTTGTCGGCCGGCCGCAGACCTTGCTTGATCTGATCGGTCTGCACATCTGTGCCGTCGCTGACGTAGCTCCCCGCAGACCCGTAGATACGCCACTGACGTGCCGCCACGTGATTGATCTTGCTGGCACTCACCGTCGAGTGAACACCGCTCAGATGGTTCAACGAGACCGCGAATCCGCAGTCGGTACGACCCTCGGGCTGATCCACGACATCCAGATGCCCGTACACCGTGGCCGCAGGACCGAACAACGTCAGCATCTGGTCGACGAGGTGCGCACCGAGGTCGCGAAGCAGTCCCCCACTCGGGCCGGCATCGAGACTTCCGGGTTCGTCGAGATCGAACCGCGACTCGCAGCGCCAGATATCCCCCAGGCTCGGTAGCACTTCGGCGACTGTCGCGATGTCGGTGTCCCAGCGGCGGTTGTGGAAGACGCTGAGCAGGACGCCCGCCGACTCGGCTGCCGTCGCCAGTTCGCGCCCACTTGCGGCATTTGGCGCGAAGGGTTTGTCCGCGATGACGTGCACTCCTCGGGCCACCGCCTCGAGCACCAGATCGCGGCGGGTGTCCGGAGGCGTGGTGATGGTGACCGCGTCGACCCCGGAATCGAGCAAAGCCGAGAGTGAATCGAAGGTCGGGACACCCGGCAGATCCCCACTGACCTCGCGGCACCGTTCGGGGCTACGCGTGACCACACCTGCCAGTTCAATCTCGGGCACCGCCGCGATATATGGCGCGTGAAAGAGTCGTCCACCCGCTCCGTAGCCCACCAATCCCAGCTTCATTCGACCCTCCATCATGTCCGGACAAATATCAGGGCCAACCGTATCTATCCCGCACCATGAGGATCAATACCTTTATCAACGGAAAACCTTTGACCGTTTGTTAGGACATAGTCGAGATATGGGTTACGATCGCTTGTGACCGCCATCACGAGCGCCGGTCGACTGTAACGCAATAGAGGAGCCCCCCATGTCCACCACCGACAGTTCGGACCTGGTCAACGAGCGAAAAGCCCTGCCACCGCTGGGCACCGGCGCCTTCCGCAGGCGCCTGCACGCAGTGGCACTGATCGCGACCCTCGGCGGTCTGCTGTTCGGCTACGACACCGGCGTCATCAATGGCGCACTCGAGCCGATGAAAGAAGATCTCGGACTCACCGCATTCACCGAGGGTGTGGTCACGAGCTCGTTGCTGTTCGCCGCGGCGTTCGGAGCCATGATCGGCGGCCGCCTCTCCGATGCATGGGGACGCCGTAAAGCCATCATGCTGCTCGCCGTTCTGTTCTTGATCGGCGCGTTGACCTGTGTCGTCGCCCCAGGCTTCGGGGTGATGGTATTCGGCCGTATCGTTTTGGGCTTGGCTGTCGGTGCGGCCTCAACGGTGGTGCCGGTCTACCTCGCCGAACTGGCACCCTACGAGATCCGCGGGTCACTTGCGGGCCGCAACGAGGTCATGATCGTCGTCGGCCAGCTCGCCGCTTTCGTCGTCAACGCGATCATCGGCAATATCTGGGGCGAGCACGACGGGGTCTGGCGCATCATGCTCGCGGTGGCCGCACTCCCCGCGATCTGCCTGATGGTCGGGATGATGCGGGTACCCGAGTCACCGCGATGGCTGATCGCCCAGGACCGCCGCGACGAGGCGCTGAAAGTTCTGTCGACCATCCGCACGCAACAGCGCGCACAGGCCGAGGTCGACATGATCAGCGAGATCCACGACATGGAGAAGGACCGTGTGCGCGGCAGCTGGTCCTCCATCCGGGACAGTCGCTGGGTGCGTCGCATCATCCTGGTCGGTATCGGATTGGGCGTGGCCCAACAGCTCACCGGCATCAACTCGATCATGTACTACGGCCAGTCGGTCCTGAAGGAAGCCGGGTTCGAGTCGAACGCGGCACTCATCGCCAACATCGCGCCCGGTGTCATCGCCGTGGCCGGTTCGATCACGGCACTCTGGCTGGCCCAGCACATGAACCGCCGGACCACATTGATCATCGGCTACAGCCTCACCACCGTCTGTCATTTCCTCATCGGTATCGCGTCGATCATGTTGCCCGTCGGTAACCCGTTGCGGCCCTATGTGATCCTGATTCTGGTTGTGCTGTTCGTGGGTTCGATGCAGACATTTCTGAATGTCGCCACTTGGGTCCTGCTGTCGGAGATCTTCCCGTTGCAGATCCGCGGTTTGGCCATCGGCATCTCGGTATTCTGCCTCTGGATGGCCAACGCCTTCCTGGGGTTGTTCTTCCCCACGCTGGTCGAAGCCATCGGCATCACCGGAACGTTCTTCATGTTCGGCGTCGTCGGCATTTTCGCGATCATCTTCGTCTACACCCAGGCTCCCGAAACCCGCGGGCGCACATTGGAAGAGGTGGAAGATGACGTGACCACCGGCGCAATCTACACCCACCACCTCCGGGCCAAGTCCGCTCCGCACAGCTGAGCCGGGCGAGCGTAGACCGCCGACGGGATGCCGGCTTGCGGTGTCGCGTACCGCGCACCACCCTGGTTGGCGTGCAACTGTGGTGGCCGTCGGGTACGCGACACCGTTGCGGCGCCGTTGTTTCACGCTATGGAGTTTTCAAGGGACGGTTGCGGTCCCGACCGGGGTCGGGTGCGTGGGAAGACGTGGCTGCGTGACCTACTCGCCAGTCAGCGTGGCTCAGGCGGCGGCGGGTAGGTTGTCGAGGTTGAGGGTGCGTCGGTTGTAGGCCGGTATCGGCCGACGTGTCGGGTCGACAGCGGCGGGTGGGATGAGCCAGGGATGTCGGTCGTGACCCATGATCACCTCCCAACCGTTGTGGTGGATGTCGGCATGACACGACGGGCACAGCAAACATCCGTTGTCCAACACCGTGATTCCACCATCAGCCCAATGGACAATATGGTGGCCCTGGCAGCGAGTGGCCGCCACGCCGCATTTGATGCAACACTCGTCGCGTTTGTGCAACGCTTTACGGAGATGGGCTGGGAACAGGCGTTTGTCTTTACTCATCTCCATCGGCACCGCCTCACCGTCGACGATCGCGACGGTCGCGGTGCTGTCACAGGTCAGGGTGCGCAGCATGGCTTCGGTGAGTGAGCCCATGAATGGTAGTTCGGCCAGATCCGGGGTATCGGCGGGCACCGACACCAATATTTGGTGACGGGGTGCCGAGGCCGCATCGCCACTGCGGGCAGCGATATCCAGCAACGCTTCGAGGGCGTCGGCATGCCGGCGTTCGGGGCTGCGGGCATCCGGTGAGCCGTCAGGTTCGGGGCGGGGTGCCGCCAACTCTTCCATCGCAGCCGAGAACTTCTCGCCGACTTCGGTGTTGAGGTCGGCGCGCACCTGCAGCCGTCCGTCACCGTCGACATCGTGGGTGAGCGCATTGAGGTTGCGGTCCTCGGATGCCGGTAGCCCACCGGTGTCGGCGGCCACCTGGTTGCCCAGACGACGCGCACGTTTACCGATGTCGGCGGGCGTGGCGCCGGAAAAGAAGTGCGCGAGAAGTTCGGTCACGATACTTAGACGCGCTACATCGTCGATCGGTTCCGCCGATCTTTTCCCGACATGATCGACCCCTTTACCCACCGCGTCCACATGTTCGGCCGAGATCGCCCCATCGGCGGCATGCGCGCCCAGAGTGGGGAGCTGCTCACGGGCGGTGGCGATACGGATCAGACGGGACGCCACCGCCGGTGCCAGGCCCATCACGATCAACAACTCACTCAACTTGCGGCCGTGGTCGCGGGCCACACCGAGGCGGTCCAGATGGCCGACCACCGTCGCGGCGTGATGGTCGATCAGATTACGCAACGTGACCAGAGCGGTCATCGCATCAAACGCTGCACGCCCCGACATATCGGCGCCCAAGTGCAGGTCACGAACAGAATCAGTGATGGTGGTGAGATCCCCCGAAGCTCCCATGACTCCACTATGGTCGAACACCAGTTCGATGTCAAGGAGTTTCTTGAAAATAGTGCAGAAGATTTTTCTGCGGGCGGGGGTGGTTTCGATACGCGGCGGGCTCGCAAGCTCGCACGCCGCTACTCAACCAGCGACAGGAGGGGCGTCACGTAGGACGGGCGCCGCTACTCAACCAGCGACAGGGTCGGCGGGCTCGTACGGCGTTACTCAACCAGCGACGAAGGGCAGGCTGGGGAACACGTCCGGCGTCTTCGGAATTGGGGTGGCGAAGCCTGATCTGGATGCGTTCACGGCGGCATTTGCGTGATGCTCCGGAGCGGGCGTGCCAACTCCAGCACGGTTTCCAACACCGACCGCGCGGCCTGCGACGGTACCCGAGTCGACGAGTACGCGATGGCGATGTCCCACATCAGCGCGGTGTCCGAACACGGCAGTATCGCCGCACCGGACTGCATCCGGGCCACACTTAACGGAACGAGCGTCACGCCGAACCCCTTGACGGCCAGACTCATTCCGAAGAACTGATCGGCCACCTCGATCACGGTCCGGCGGTTCGGGATCTCCCGATCGACGACGGCCCGAGTCCCCCATCCCGGCGGGTAGTCGATCATCCGTTCCTCGGCGAGATCGGCAGTGGTGAATGATCCTCGTTGCGCCAACCGATGATCGCCTGCACACACCAAGACCAACGGCTCCTGCGCCAGCCTGTGCACGGCCAACCCCGGAAGCCGATCGGGATACGAACCCAGAAAGGCCAGATCCAGGGTGCCGGCGCGTACGCCGACGATGTTGCCCGCGGTGCCGCGCGGGTTCTGCCGCATCGCGATGGTGATTCCGGGATGGCGACGGTGGATCTCGGCGAACGCCTCGGCCAAGTCGATCGCGACGACGTTGACGAGTGCACCCACGGCCACCTCACCGCGGATGTCACCACGCACACCGTCGACCGCGTCGAAGACATCAGCGCGTGCCCGCAATGCCGCGCGTGCCGGACCGACCACCGCCCGGCCCGTCTCGGTGAGCACCAGCACCGTCGGGGTCCGGTCGAAAAGCCGATCCCCCACCTCTCGCTCCAACTTCGCCACCCCGGTCGACACCGCCGACTGCACGACGTTGAGCGATCGGGCGGCCGCGGTGAACGTGCCCTGGTCGACGCACGCGAGGAAGTACTCCAGATGTCTCAGTTCCACTGATGAATCCTCCCGCGTCCATCTCGATTTGCGATGTATACATCAGAATCTATCGCTTTTCATGAGACCGGTGCCGCACGATGATGAAAACATGTCCGCGACCGCCACCACACCTGCAACCACTACGCGATTGAGCCGAATCGTGGTGTTCCTGTTCGCGGTTACCGCCGGGTCATCGGCCGGGTGTCTCTATTACCTGCAGCCACTGCTGCATGAGATCAGCATCGACCTGTCCGTCTCGACGGCCACCGCAGGCCTGGTCGTGGCCATCACCCAGATCGGTTACCTGATCGGTCTCGCCCTGGTGGTGCCGTTGGGTGACTTCGTCAATCGACGGCGATTGGTGACGGGTCTGCTCGCGGTCTCATCTCTGGCTCTCGTAGGTGCCGGCCTGATGCCCGGGTACGCGGGCCTGTTGGTGATGGTCTTCGTCGTCGGGGTGTCGGCGTCAGCGGCGCAGGTCGTGGTGCCGTGGGCGGCCGCCATCGCCGGACCGGGAGAACGTGGCACGGTCGTCGGGCACGTGATGAGTGGCCTGCTCATCGGCATCCTGCTGTCCCGCGTACTGAGCGGCATCGTCGCCGAGGTCGGCGGATGGCGAGCAATCCTGTTCGTCGCCGCGGCATTGCAGCTGACGATGGCCGCCGCGGTCGGATTCCGTGCACCGACTGGGCCCGCCGAGGCGACGGATACCTCGGCGCACTATCTGCAGGTGCTGCGCTCGATTCTCACCCTGGTGCGGCAGCAGGAAGTGCTGAGGCACCGAATGTTGCTGGGCGGTTTGAACATGGCCGCTTTCAGCGCGATGTGGACGGCCATCGCGTTCCTGCTCGCCGGCGGCGGCGCGTCGGGTTACAACTACTCGGAGGCCGTTATCGGACTGTTCGGTCTCGCCGGCGTCGCAGGTGCACTGGCCGCGCCGGTGGTGGGCACGATCGCCGATCGCGGCTACCTCCGGCACACCCAGTACGCCGTCTGGGCCGTGCAGATCCTGAGTTGGCTGCTGCTGTGGGCAGGTGGCCACAACGTGATCGTCCTCGTAATCGCGCTACTGGTGTTCGATTTCGGCGTACAAGGGGTGCAGTTGGCCAATCAGACAGGGGTGTACTCGCTCGACGACACTGCCCGGTCGCGGCTGACGACCGCCTACATGGTGTCCTACTTTGCCGGCGGCGTGATCGGGTCGTCGGTGGGTGCATGGGCCTATCAGGTCGGCGGATGGTCGCTCGTGTGCGAGCTCGGGATCGGCTCTGCGATCATCGGTTTCGTCGCCTGGACGGTGTACGCGCGGTCTGAGCGCAACCACCCGGTGCAAGGGGTGTCGGCGCATGCGCGGCTGCGGGGGTTGGCCTGCCGCTGATCGAGTAGCCACCGAGCCGCTAGGCGAGGCGGCGTATCGAGATCACCTACGCGACAGCTTGTTGCGCTTCAAATCAGCGATGGCGGACTTGAGCCCCCGGGTACGCGCCATACCCGCGAAGCGACGTTCGGACGCGGTTTCGGGGGCGTCGTCGGCGGTGTCGCGCAGGAATCGGTCGGGCAGCGCCAGTTTGTTGATCGTGCGCAACGTCTTCATGTACTGCACGAACAGCGACCCGGTGGTGTACGGCAGGTCGTACTTGTCGCACAAGGCACGCACGCGTTCGGCGATCTCGGCATAGCGGTTGCTGGGCAGGTCCGGATAGAGATGGTGCTCGATCTGGTAGCACAGGTTGCCGCTCATGAATGCCATCGCCGGTCCGGCGTTGAAGTTGGCGGTGCCGAGCATCTGCCGCAGGTACCACTGCCCCGGCGTCTCGTCGTCGAGCGATTCGGTGGTGAATTTCTCTGCGCCGTCCGGGAAATGGCCACAGAAGATCACCACATACGCCCACAGGTTGCGAATGACGTTCGCGCTGAGATTCGCGGTTAGCGTGTGCCGCGCATTCGGTCCGGTGAGTACCGGGAACAGGACATAGTCCTTGGCGACTTGCCGACCGATCTTCCGCAGGAACAACGTGATCTGCGGGATCGCCTCCTCCTTGGACTTCTTTCCCGCGATGACGTCCTTGAGCGCCAGATCGTGCAGCCCGATACCCCATTCGAAACTCAGCGCCAGCAACACGTTGAACAGCGGCTGGAAGGCGCGGCGCGGTTCCCAGGGCTCGTCCCGGGTGACCCGCAGGATCTTGTAGCCCACGTCGTCGTCCATGCCGACAACGTTGGTGTACTTGTGATGGATGTAGTTGTGCGAGTGCTTCCAGTGCGGGGACGCGCACACCATGTCCCACTCCCACGTGGCGGAGTGGACCTCGGGATCGTTCATCCAATCCCATTGCCCGTGCATCACATTGTGCCCGAGCTCCATGTTCTCGATGATCTTCGACAGGGCCAGCGACCCGGTGCCCAGCCACCACAGCGAACGCTTGTGGCTGCCGAACAATGCGACTCGCCCCACCACTTCGAGTGCTCGGTGCGCGACAATGGTGCGCCGCAGATAGCGGACATCGCGAAGCCCCCGATCGGCTTCGATCTCGCGTCGAAGCGCATCGAGTTCTGCGCCGAGCGCCTCGACGTCCGCGTCGGTCAGATGGGCATACTCATTGATGTCGGTGATGGCCATTGGTCCCCATTATGCCTGCGCAGCCGCGCCGACCGCACGCCCGACCCCACGCGGTCGGGCGCGTTGGGCTCACGCTGCCCGGCGTTGCGGGGTCGACGTCGCAACGCTCGACACCGAACGGTCGCGCCGCCGACCACGCTTGCGCAGTGCAGCGATGGCGGTGCGTAAACCGCTGCGACGTCCACTGACCGGATCGACCGTGCCCTGCAGGCGTGCACCATCGGCCAACTCTGCCTTGAAACGCCACTCGGACGCCGTCTCCGGCGCGTCATCGGCGGTTGCCGACAGATACTTGTTCGGCAACGACAGCTTGGCGATCGTCCGCCAGGCCTTCGCGTATTGCACGGGAAGTGAACCGGTGGTGTAGGGCAGATCGTATTTCGCACAGAGCGCCTGCACGCGCACCGAGATCTCCGGCAGTCGGTTGCTCGGCAGGTCGGGGAAGATGTGGTGTTCGATCTGGTAGGAGAGGTTGCCACTCATGAAGGCGAGCACCGGACCGGAGCGAAAGTTGGCGCTGCCCAACATCTGCCGCAGATACCACTCCGCCTGGGTTTCGCTGTCGACGTCCTGCTTGGTGAACTTCTCCGCACCATCGGGGAAATGGCCGCAGAAAATGACCGCGTTGGTCCAGACATTGCGGATCACGTTGGCCAGGGCATTCGCCGACGCCGCCTTGCCGAAGGCACGGGCGTAGCCGGTGCGATGTCCCGTCGCCGCGCTCACCATCGCCGGATACACGGCGTAGTCCTTGGCGATCTGCTTGCCGACCTTCTTGCCGACATCGGCGAGGTCACGCTGGAATTGTTCCTTGGCCTCGGGCGTCCGACGCTTCTTGCCCAGCTCGAGATGCTGCACGGCGACGCCCCACTCGAACAGCAGTGCGAGGATCGTGTTGTATGCGAGGTTGCCCAGGTAGAAGGGTCGCCACCGCTGATCGCGGGTGACGCGGAGCAGGCCGTAACCCACATCGTCGTCCATCCCGAGCACATTCGTGTACTTGTGATGGATGTAGTTGTGGGTGTGCTTCCAGTGCGCGGACGGGTCGGTGTTGTCCCACTCCCAGGTGGTCGAATGCACCTCCGGGTCGTTCATCCAGTCCCACTGACCGTGCATCACATTGTGGCCGAGTTCCATGTTCTCGACGATCTTCGCGACGCCGAGCGCACCTGCTCCCGCCCACCACATCGACCGCTTGGTGGAGCCGAAGATCAACGCGCGACCGGCGAGCTCCATGCCGCGTTGGAAGCGGATCGTGTTCCGGATGTAGCGCGCATCGCGCTCGCCGCGATCGGCCTCGATGTCGGCGCGGATGGCGTCGAGTTCGCGGCCGAGCGCTGCGACGTCGGCGTCGGTCAGATGGGCGTACTCGGGAATGTCGCTGATCGCCATGAGCCCTCCCGGGTGTAGTCGAAGACCTGTGTGGTTTGGCCGGAGCACCGACCTACCATTCCGTAACCTACGCAAGCGTAGGTTAGCCGGAGCCGACGTGTCCACCCCTTGCCGATGTCAGGGCTCGATTGTGACCGAGCGCACTCTGTGCGCGGTCAGGCGTCGTCGCGCAGCAGTTCGTAGCCGACGAGATCCTCGAGGCGCCCCGCGGAGCTGGCGGCGAGCGGTTGGGTGCCGAACTCGCGCAATCCGGCCCGCCGCGCCAACGCTTTACTGCCCTCATTGGAATCGGCGGCGAACATCGTCATCCGGCGAATGTCGAGGACATCGAAGCAATGGCGGACGGCCGCCGGAAACGTCTCGCCGAGGACTCCGCTGCCGCGGGCATCCGGATGGGTGTAGAAGCCGATCTCCGCCCCGGTGACAGGGCTGATCTCGAATATCGAGATGTCGCCCAGATAGTTGTCGGTCTCGAGGTCGGCAACCGCCCAGGTACAGGTCTCCCCGCGTGCGGCGGTCCACCACTTGCGGGTGCGCTCCGCGGCGGCATGCTCGATCAGCAGCGGGTCGGGGCGCCCGAACAGGTACTTGCGCGAGACCGGGTCATCGAGGGTCTGTCGAATCCGCTCGTCATCGGCCTCGGCGAGTGGACGTAGTCGGAACCGATCGGTTTCAAAAGTGGTTGCGCGCCAAGTTGATTTGGGCGCGAAGTCGTCGCCGGCACGCCACTTCGCACACCACGCGTCGACCACTTTGCTGTTCATCTCAAGCCAATCCGGGATCTTGGCGGTGAGTGTGAAACCGCAGCTGTGCGCCGTCCGGAGACTCGCGAGGTTCCCTTCCTCGGCCTGCCACCGCACCACCTCGATATCCCGGTGGGCGACGGCGTACTCGATCGCGAGGATGATCGCTCGACGGGCCAGCCCCCGACCGCGCGCATCCGGATGCAGGACGAAACCGATCTCGCTGATGCGACCGGAACCGGTCAGATCGACACTGCCGATGAATCGCCCCTCATACTCGATCGCCCAGGTCATCGCCTCGCCGGACTGCCATCCGGCCCGCGCCCCGGCAATATAGCGCTCGGCATCGGTGCGGCCGTAGGGCGAGGGCATCCTGGCCCACCGCATCGTCAGCGGGTCCGTCGCGTACTCCACGACCCGCTCCGCATCCGCGGACGAATGGGCCCGCAGCGTGACGACGTCGTCGGACAGGACCGGCACTTCCATGGTCTGGGTCAGCTCAGCGCGCACGCGGATCTCCTCCGTGGTCGACTACTGCCGTCCTGACGAGCCTAACGCCATCCGGGCGCGACGCCGAGTCGAAACCGAACTCGCCCGCAGGTCCGAACCGGCGCGTCTCACACGTCGAGCGTGCAGTCCCCGGCCGCGACGCTGACGCAGGTCTGGATCCGCTCACCTTCCACGTGTTCGACTCCGGACCGCAAGTCGCGGACACACCCTTGATCCAGCATGACCACGCAGCTCTGGCAGATCCCCATCCGGCAACCGAAAGGCATCAGCACCCCCGCCGATTCACCCGCCTCGAGCAGCGTCGTCGCGCCGTCGGCCTGCGCGACCGTACCCGACCGACCGAAGGTGACGTTTCCGCCCCGCGCGCCGACCGCGCCGCGTTCAAGCGCGAACCGCTCGATATGCAGTGCGTCATCGACGCCGGCATCGGCGAACATGGCCTGCACCGAGTCCAGGAACCCGGCCGGGCCGCACGCCCACGTCTGCCGCTCGCGCCAATCGGGCACCACCGTGGCCCATCGATCTCCGGTGAGTTGCCCGACGCTCCGCGTGTACTGCACATGCAGATCGATCAGGCCGTCGGCGGCGAGCCCGGCGAGTTCATCGGCGAACAGCAGATCGTCTTCGTGGGGCACCGAATGCACCAAGCAGATGTCGGCGCGCTGCCCGCGATGTCGGATGGTGCGCAGCATCGACATGATCGGGGTGATCCCGCTTCCGGCAGTGGCGAACAGGATCTTCGACGGCAACGGCTCGGGCAGCACGAACTCGCCACGGGGCGCCGCGAGTCGGACGACGGTACCCGGACGCAGACCGGTCACCAGGTGCGAGGACAGGAATCCCTCGGGCATGGCCTTGACCGTGATGGCGATGATCCGATCATCGCGACCGCCCGCGGTGACCGGGACCGACGTCAACGAGTAGGAGCGCCACGTCCAGCGCCCCTCCATGCCGACGCCGATGCCCACGTACTGTCCCGGCTGATAGTCGAAGGAGAACCCCCACCCCGGCCGGATGCGGATGGTGGCCGAATCCTCGGTCTCGGCGGTCACGGAGACGACCTTGCCGCGCAGTTCCCGAGCCGACCAGAGCGGATTCGCCAGATGCAAATAATCGTCGGGCAGCAGCGGCGTGGTGATCCTGGCGACCGCGGCGCGCGCCCACTGCGCAGCCCGGCTGCGTGCGGCGACCCCCGCCACCGGCTCTTCGAAACGCTCGCGCCAGCCCACCTGCGCACCACCTCACCCGTGACCGACGATCACGCTCGACACCCGACAACCTACGGTTCCGTAGGTTACGCGACCGTTGGCGGGCAGCCAACCGTCACAGAAGTTCGAGCAGGAACGGCAGCTCCTGAGTGGCATACCAGGCAAGGTCGAAGTCCTCCACGTCGCCGACCGCGAGCTCGGCGTCCTGGTCACCGAGGTCGGCGGCATCGATCACCACCGCCGCGGCCCGCACCTTGTCCTCGGCTTCGGCGACGTCGACGTGCACCGAGGCGATGTCACGCAGCGCCACCGGCCCGGAGATGCGAACGACCGCGTCGTCGAGTTCGGGATGCAACGTCACGTCGGCGACATCGGCAGCCACCACCACGCGACGCGGCGGAAGTCTCGGCGTGTCCCCCGGTTTCGTGGTGCGCTCGTCGGCTGTCAGGTCCGCATCGGCGGCGTCGTCGCCGGGTTCGGGAGCCTCGCCGGCGAGTAACCGCAGCGAGGCGCGCGCAGCCTCGCGGATGGCCACCTCGGCGAGTTCCTCGTCGTCACCGGATACGAACGCCTCGCGCAGGGTCGGGGTCAACGCGAAGCCGGTACCACCGACCGCGCGGAACTCGCCGACCTCGTTGAGCTCCATCAGCATCGCCAGTGTTGCCGGCAAGTACACCCTCATCCGCACCATCCCTCAACCACATCGGCACCCCGCTGTCAGATCAATCCAACACCCTATCGGCTCGTCGGCGCCGGCCCCGGTGGGCGGCCGACCCAGCGGATCACTTGGTGGCCAGGAGCTCCTCATATGCCTCGGTCACATAGTCGGTCATCGCCGGCAGATCGTTCATGACCCCGCGATCGGCGATGAACGCGAACTCCAGGTTGTCGCGGTAGTCGGTGATGCTGATAGCCAGCGCCCGCTGGGCCATCAACGTGGGGATCATGTACATCTCCGACACCGGGCACCCGTCCACGAACTTGTCGGCGACCGGCGATGTCCCCATCCCGACCGGCACGTTGTAGGCGCGGCGGTTCAGGCTGCGGAAGGCGCGCGAACTCAGCTCGGGAAAGGGCACCACACCCAATTCGGACAGGATCGGTTGCGGACCCATCGACAACCGTCGCGACGACTGCGAGTACCGATTGGCCAGGCCCGCCACCTGCGCCAGTCGCACCGCCGGATTGTCCTCCCCGACGGGCAGGTCGGTGACGAAGCTCGGTTTGCCCACGGCGATCCAGCGTGCCTCCGAATCGAGACGTCGCTCCACCCCCGGGTCACGCGCCGACAGTGGGAGCACCACGCGGACGGTGTCGGCGACGTTCACCGACTCGTCGAAGGACAGCATCCACCGGCGCATCACACCCGAGATGATCGCCAACTCCACATCGTTGACTGTGCAGTCGTAGCGGTCGGCGATCTTGGCGCATCCGCGACGTGGAACCGACGCCACCGCGAAGATCCGGGTAGACGTGGTCGAGTTGTTGAGTGGGCTCGAAGGAGCCGAGTCGGAGAGTTGCTGGACGATGCTGCCCACCCGGCGCAACGCGTCCTCGGCAGTGGAGCGCACCTCGGCGACCACCGAGTTACCGTGCATCAACGAGTCCAACAGATCGCCGGGCCGGGAGAACGCCTCGGCCACCGCACCCACCGCCAGCGACACCGAACCGGGCGGCGCTCCCGGCATCCACAGGTCTTCGGCGAGCGCTTCGACCTCCGGCTGTTCGTCGCAGATCGCCTCGCTGATCTCGAGCGCGGCCTCGTCATCGACCAGACATCGGTGGGTCTTGGTCAGAATTGCCTGTTGACCGTTTGGGAGTCCCTCGATCAGGTACATCTCCCAGAGCGGCCGGGTCCTATCGAGTGGTCGCGACATGACCCGCGCGATCAGATCCTGCAGCTGCGCGGTGTCCCCGGGGCGCGGCAGGCCGGAGCGGCGGATGTGGAAATTGATGTCGAAATCAGGGTCGTCGACCCACACGGGGCGGGCCAGCCCGAGGGTCACTTCGCGCACCACCTGCCGGTACCGGGGAATGGACTGCAACCGGTTCTCCACCAGCGCGACCAGGCTCGGGTAGTCGAGTGTCCGGGTGGTGGAGCCGCTGCGCGCAGATTTCTTCGCCGACCCGGATCTCGCGCCGTCACCTGACTGCTGTTCGGCCGCCGCAGTCGTGCCCGACTTCTCCGATTCGCCCGCGTCAACGATCAGCAGCGCTCCGAGGTGAGTCGTCGAACCCGTCTCGTCGAGGAAATAGAACATCGCTTCGCGCGGGGACAGCCGGTTGACCACGAGTGTGATCTTAGTGGTGCTGTCGGTGAGTTCGTCCGGACTGTGCTTGCTCGATCGGTGAGTCAGGTCGGGCAACGGACATCAGACCAGCGTGAAAGCAACCAGTTGCCAACGATATTCCGCGGCGCGGGTCAGCACCGGGTGTCGCGGGCCGGGCGTGGCGCGCACACGACACGGCAGCTGCTCGATGCGTGCGGCGAACGCCCGCACACGCATCCCGCGACGATAACTACCGAAGATCTCGGCGGTGCCGGGGCTGAGCATCTGCACGTGCACACGACGCAACGTGGCGGTGTCGCCGGCCACGCCACCGGGTGGTGTCAGGCGGATGAGCGCGGCGACCTGATCGATGAGATGCGCGGTTGCCAGCCCCTCGAGATGTGCCACGGTGCGGCGACGGTCGATGACCTCGAGGACCAGGGTGATGGTGCGGATGGCGTGTCGTCGGGCGTCGACTGTCGCCTTCGACAGTGCCCGACGCGGCCGGCGGGTCGGCTCATCGGGCACCGCGCCGGGCGCCGTGGCGGGCGCGCTCGTGTCGGGAGCGCCGCCAGGGACCTCGTCGACGGGACGGGCCGGCGGCTCATAGGGCGGTGCGGGTCGGATCAGGACTCGAGAGGGCTCCATATGAATCGGACGCATCAGCGTGCCGGCCGGTTCCGTTTCCGCAGCAAATTTCTCGACAAATCCGCTGTCGCAGAACTCGGAGAAGCGTCAGCGACGCTTCTTCTTGGACTTCGGCGGCTTCTGCCGAGCGCCCTTGACGCTTTCTCGCGCGGCCGCGCGGCGTTCGCGACGCGTCGCCGAGACCAACGCCGGATCGTCGAGCTCCTCCTCTGCGGAGTGCACTTCGGTTCCGCCGCCCTCGGAGGGACCGGAGAATGTCATCGGCACCTCCGGCTGCTCCACGCCGACGGCGCGTAGCGCCGGAGGAACCTGCTTCTCGGGGGTTTCCGGCTCCTGCGTAGCGCTGCCGTTCGCGGCCGCAAAGTCGGCGACCTCGGGCGACGACAGGGTCGCCTGCGCGCCCGGCACGGGGACTCGTGGCGGGGCCTGCTCGGTCTGCACCTGGACGTTGTAGAGGAAGCCCAGTGCCTCTTCCTTCAGACCGTCGAGCATCCCGTGGAACATGTCGAAACCCTCGCGCTGGTACTCCACCACCGGATCGCGCTGGGCCATCGACCGCAGATGGATACCCTCGCGCAGATAGTCCATCTCGTAGAGGTGGTCCTGCCACTTGCGGTCGAGCACGGTGAGCAGGATGGTGCGTTCGAGCTGACGCATCGCGCCTTCGCCGGCGATGGACTCGATTTCCTTCTCCCGGGCCTCGTAGGCCGCGCGTGCGTCGCCTACGAGTACGTCTTTGAGCTCCTCGGCGCTGATGTCGTCGCGTTCGCCGAATTCGTTCTCGCCAACGACCTCTTTGGGATCCAGCTGGATCGGGTACAGCGTCCGCAACGCCGTCCAGAGTTCGTCGAGGTCCCAATCCTCGGCGTACCCCTCGCCGGTCGCGCCTTCCACATACGCTCCGACGACGTCGTCGATCATCGTCTGGACCTGTTCACGGTGGTCTTCGCCCTCGAGGATGCGGCGGCGCTCGGAGTAGATCACCTTGCGCTGCTCGTTCATGACCTCGTCGTACTTGAGGACGTTCTTACGGACCTCGAAGTTCTGCTGTTCGACCTGGGTCTGCGCGCTCCGGATGGCCTTGGTGACCATCTTCGCCTCGATGGGCACGTCATCGGGCAGGTTGACGCGATTCATGATCGACTCGAGCGCGGCGCCGTTGAAGCGACGCATGAGTTCGTCACCGAGCGAGAGGTAGAAGCGCGACTCCCCTGGGTCACCTTGACGGCCGGATCGACCGCGCAGCTGGTTGTCGATACGACGGGACTCGTGGCGTTCGGTGCCCAGCACATACAGACCACCGGCCGCGCGCACCGCCTCGGCTTCCTCGGCCGCGGCCGCCCGGGCGACCTCGATGGCCTCGGGCCATGCGGCCTCGTATTCGTCGGGTGTGTTCACCGGGTCGAGCCCGGCCTTGCGCAACCGGGTGTCGGCGATGATGTCCGGGTTGCCGCCCAGCACGACGTCGGTGCCACGACCGGCCATGTTGGTGGCCACGGTGACCGCACCGGTACGGCCGGCCTCCGCGATGATCTGGGCCTCTTGCTCGTGGAACTTGGCGTTGAGGACGTTGTGCGGGATTCCGCGCTTGGTGAGCTGGCGCGAGAGGTACTCCGAGCGTTCGACGCTGGTGGTACCGATCAGGACGGGCTGCCCCTTCTCGTGGCTCTCGGTGATGTCGTCGACGACGGCGTCGAACTTGGCCTCTTCGGTCTTGTAGATCAGATCGACCTGATCCTTGCGGATCATCGGCTTGTTGGTGGGGATCGGCAGCACGCCGAGCTTGTAGATCTGATCGAACTCGGCGGCCTCGGTCTCCGCGGTTCCCGTCATGCCGGCGAGCTTGTCGTACATGCGGAAGTAGTTCTGCAGGGTGATCGTGGCCAGCGTCTGGTTCTCGGCTTTGATCTCGACGCGTTCCTTGGCCTCGATCGCCTGATGCAAACCTTCGTTGAATCGCCGTCCGTCGAGCACGCGGCCGGTGAACTCATCGACGATGAGCACGTCACCGTTGCGGACGATGTAGTCCTTGTCGCGATGGAAGAGCTCTTTGACCTTGATGGCATTGTTCAGGTAGCTGACCAGTGGGGAGTTGGCCGCCTCATACAGGTTGTCGATGCCGAGTTGATCCTCGACGAACTCGACGCCTGCCTCGTGCACGCCGATGGTCTTCTTCTTGATGTCGACCTCGTAGTGCACATCCTTCTCGAGCAGCGGCGCGATCCGCGCGAACTCGACGTACCACTTGCTCGATCCCTCGGCGGGACCGGAGATGATCAGTGGGGTACGGGCCTCGTCGACCAGGATGGAGTCGACCTCGTCGACAATCGCGTAGTTGTGGCCGCGCTGCACCAGATCGGGCAGCGAGTGGGCCATGTTGTCGCGCAGGTAGTCGAAGCCGAACTCGTTGTTGGTGCCGTAGGTGATGTCGGCGGCATAGGCTGCGCGGCGCTGCTCGGAATTCATGCCGGTCAAGATCACCGCGGTGTCGAGACCGAGGAACCGGTGTACGCGGCCCATCCACTCGGCGTCGCGCTTGGCGAGGTAGTCGTTGACGGTGACCACATGCACACCGTCGCCCGATAGCGCGTTGAGGTAGGCCGGCAGCACACAGGTCAGCGTCTTGCCCTCACCGGTCTTCATCTCGGCGATATTGCCGTAGTGCAGGGCCGCGCCGCCCATGATCTGGACGTGGAAGTGCTTCTGTTCGAGCACTCGCCATGCCGCCTCACGCGCCACCGCGAACGCCTCGGGCAGCAACTCGTCGAGCGAGGCGCCGTCGGAGATGCGCTCCTTGAACTCGTCGGTCTTGGCCCGCAGTTCGGCGTCGGTCAGTGCCTCGACCTCGTCGGAGAGAGCCTCGACGTGCGACGCGATCGCATCGAGACGCTTGACCATCCGGCCTTCACCGACGCGCAGCAGCTTGTTCAGCACCGTGGATCGAGTCCCTCACTCTTGTCGACAACACACGAAATCCGGCCTGCAACGCAGTACAGGCCGGATTCCATGGTACTCAGGTCGCCTTAGTGCAACCTGATCGGTGTCGGGCTGATCGATGTCAGGCCAAACGGATCAGACCGTAGTCGAAGGCGTGGCGCCGATAGACGACCGACGGCCGGTCGGTTTCCTTGTCGTGGAACAGGAAGAAGTCGTGTCCGACGAGTTCCATTTCGTAGAGCGCGTCGTCCACCGACATGGGGACCGCCTCGTGCTCCTTGACGCGGACGACCTGACCTGGCTCATGGAGTTCGACACCGTCATCCCACTCCTGAGCGTTCGGATCGGCGCCGGCATCGGGTTGGGCAGTGAGCTGGCCATCACGAAGCGGGGGCGCGCCGATCTCGGTGGCCTCGGCCACCGACAGCGGACGGCGGTTGCCGTAGGACACCCGACGGCGGTCCTTCACCCGACGGAGCCGGGATTCCAGTTTGTCGAGCGCGGCCTCGAGGGCGGCGTAGAAATTCTCTCCACACGCCTGGGCGCGTGCCTTGGGGCCTTTGCCCACCGCGGTGATCTCGACCTGTTGGCAGACCTTGGACTGTCGCCGATTGCGTTCGTGGTTCAGTTCGACGTCGAAACGGAAGATGGACGGATCGAAACGTTCGAGTCGGGCGAGCTTGTCTCCGACATAGATTCGGTAATGGTCTGGGATCTCGACGTTGCGTCCACTGATGTCGACCTTGGCATTGGGTTCGGCGGGTTCGTCGGCGGCGACGGAGCCGGCAGGTCGGACGAAGGCAAAACTGGGATCGAAGGCCTCGTCTGAGGTCGGACGGGCCTGCTTGGAGTCCGGGGTTGATTCGGGGGCTCGTTCACCGACCTTCGACTCGCGATGGCCTTTGCGGTGGATGACTGTTGACATAAACAACTACCTCCTTGTGGTGGTTCCCACCCGAGGACCGCAGTGTCACGACGCGACCTGATCCGATCCACCGGCACAGGCGGCCTGATGCCGCTGGTGGAGGACGCCGATCAGGGTGTACCACTCACGTTTCTGCCGCCGGGCGCAGAACCCACGGCAGGAGAGGCTGGACAGCGACGTCAGACTCGTTGTCGCGCTGACACCTTCGTCGTCGGTAGGGAATCGAGTCCATGCCAGCCGACGGCTGACACTCAGGGGCAGGGGCCTCACCTCCTCGTGAAAAGCGGTGGCTACCTGTTGTGCCTTCGACCGTAGCCGGAAGTTCGCCTACTGGCCACGTTTCCGGGCAACAGACGCGTGTCACGATTGTCCACCGGCGATTCGGTGCATCCCCAGATCTGTCGTCCCCGCCTCGGCCGGCCCCGCGACGATCCACGACCCCGGTCATACTCGACCGATGACCCGATGGCGCCCCGGCCTGGCCGGCCATGCCGCCGACGTCGCGCGCGCCGGGGTCGATCTGATGATCCCGACACACTGCGGCGGGTGCGATCTCCCCGGCATCGCGTGGTGCGCGCAGTGCGCGGCGACCCTGGCCGACTCCCCGGTGCGGCTCGAGCCCCGGGTGAAGGTCGGCGTGCCGGCATGGGCCCTCGGGCGTTACCGCGGGCCACACCGGGCCGCCCTGATCGCGGTCAAGGAGCACGGTCGTCGTGATCTGGTCGAGGAGCTCGCCGATGCCTTGGCGCGGGGGCTGGTGACGCTCGCCCAGTGGGGTGAGATCCCCGACCGCCACACGTTGACCTTGGTTCCCGCGCCCACCCGCGCCGCGTCGGCACGACGTCGGGGTGGAGATCCGGTGACCGCGATCGCCCGAGCCGCCGCTGTGCGCCTCGGACCCCGGGTGCGGGTGGCGGAGTTGCTCGTGACGGCCTCGCGGGCGCGGGACTCGGCAGGCCTCGATGCACGTGGACGGGTGGCCAATCTCACCGGCGCCGTCCACATGCGGCGCCGGACGCGGACCCGGCCGCTGCCCGGCGGAACTCTGGTGCTCGTCGACGACATCCTCACCACCGGCGCCACCGCGGCCGAGGCGTCGCGGGTACTGTCCACCCACGGCCTGCGCCTGGCCACGGTCGTCGTGATCGCCGGCGCCTGACATGCTCCCTGAGCCGGGAGGTGTGTCAGGCGGGCCGGGTCATGGCAGGACCGGGATCACGTCCGGGGCCATCGCCGGTTCGACTTCCGTCCAGTACTGGTCGGGCTGGCCATTTGAGCTGCCCAGGCGCAGCACACCAAGGGTGTCCCCGACGTAGACGGTGGACTGGTCGGCGACGACGGCACGCACCGGCGGCGACAGGTTGCCCGACAGGAGTCCGACCGCGGGCGTGCCGTTGATCGACAGCTGGGCGACCGGGGACTCGACGGTGTCCCGGGCCACCATCAGGGTGGTGGGCGACGCCCAATCCAACGACACCGCCCGGTTACCGATGTTGTAGGCCGCGATTCGTGGGCTGGTCAGCGAGAGCCCGCCGTCGGCATTGGTGCTGACCACCGCGAAGACCACCTGGCCGCCGACGATGAGCGCCACCCGCACCCCGTCGGGGGCCACCTGCAACTCGGTGATCGCCCCACGCGCCACCGTGGCGATGGCGTCGGCATTCACCGGGATGAGCCGTTCACTGTCGCCGGACTCGTCGCGCATCCATTGCACGGGTTGTCCGTCGACGACCGCCCAGACCGCGTTGGCGTCCTGCCCGAACGACGGCCGAGTGATCGAGACCCCGCTCGTCACGACCGCCGGATTCGCACCGTAAGGCCCGACGACCAGGTCGAATCGCCGTTCGGCGCGGGCGAGCACGGCCGCGTCGGTCTCGCCGTCGGCGGAGATCACCGCGGAGCGCACCGCGGTGCCCGAGCCGAGCGGGCCGTCGACGGGCACCGTGCCGGAGTCGGTGACCTTCAGCAATGCCCCCGACCGGATGATGTTGAGGCCGACATCGGTGGCAGGCACCGCGGTCGGGTCGAACGAGCGTACGTCGGTGGTCTGCCAGCCGGGCGCGCGCTCGGGGATCAGTGGACCGCCGTCGGCGTTGATCACGTACGGCCCGCCGATGTCGGCGGCGTCGAGGGTCCAGATGATCTGCGCCGCCAGCGCGGTACGGTCGCGGGTCGAACTGGAGCCGATACCGGTCAGTTCCACCCGCACGCCACCGTCGTTCAATGCGGTGACCGGCCCACGTAGTGCGGCACCGTTGGGGAAGCCGCTGTCGACGGCGTCTGCCAGGTCGGCAGCCGGCCCCGCGATCAGCCGGGTGAGCAGTTCGGTCGCCTCGGTGTCCTTGCCGGAGTAGAACCATCGTGGGTCCGCGACGAGGTGTTCGAGGCTGCGGTTGGTGAAGTACAGCGTGGCGCCGCGGTAGGCGGTCTCGAACTGGTTGCGGTCGAGCATCGTGCCGTTGGGCAGCGGACCGTCGATGCGCCATTGATCGCCGACCCGGGCCAGCGAGAGTGTGGTCTCGACCCGGCCTGTCGCCGGCAGCAGTTCCCCGTCGGTTTTCAGCGTGCCGACATTGTCGCCGATCAGACGCAACCGGACGGCGTCCTCACTGCGTTGGTCGACGAAGATGTTGATCTCGTCGATGATCAGCATGTCGCCTCGATCGTCCCACTGCTCCGACGAGGTGGTGGTGAGGAACTTGCGCGCAGCCTCGTGTCCGGAGTCCGGGTCGGCGGTGGCCTTGAGGAAGGCCCGCACCAGCGACTCCGGATCCATATCCGCCTGCGGAACCGGCACGGCATTGGTCGGCCCCTGGCGTTCGAACGCGGTGATCGGTTGAGGTGATGAACTGCTGGGGATCGATCCACAGGCACTCAGACCGCACAAGAGTGCCAGCATCATCGCCAGCGTCGACACCGCACGATGCGCCGAGCCCCCGTCACCGGCCGGTGCGTGATCAGCCGGCGCCATTGCCACCTCCCCCGTTGCTGCGCTGTGGCACGGTCGGGCCGTGTGGCCCCGGTGGGTTCTGCGGCATAGATGCGCTTTGCGTTGCGGGCGGGTTCTGCGACGCGGGCGAGTTCTGCGGTGCTGATGCCGGGGTGTCGTCGGCACCCAACTCGGGCCCCGCGACCGGCTTCGGCGCGGTGCGCGCGGGTGACTGACGGCCCAGCCCCCCACCCACCGGTTTGAGCGGCAACGGGCTGCCGAGCACCTTGTGGCCCCGCACCAATGGCAGCGTCAGCCGGAAGCTGGCTCCGTTGCCGGGTTCTCCCCAGGCCTCCAGCCGGCCCTGGTGCAGGCGGGCGTCCTCGATGCTGATCGCCAGACCGAGCCCGGTGCCGCCGGAACGACGGAAGCGCGACGGGTCCGACCGCCAGAATCGGTTGAAGACGAGTTTTTCCTCGCCGGGCCGTAGCCCGATGCCGTGGTCTCGCACGGTGATGGCCACCGCGTCGCCGTCCGACCGCATAGTCAGCACCACAGGGCTGCGCTCACCGTGATCGATGGCATTGGCGAGCAGGTTCCGCAGGATCCGCTCGACGCGGCGGGGATCGATCTCGGCGATCACCGGTTCGGTCGGAAGGTCCAGCACCAACTCGGTTCCGGTCTCCTCTGCCAGGTGGCTGACCGTCGCGAGCGCACCGTCGATGGGGATCGCCATATCCATCCGCTCGGCGGCGAGTTCGGCCATACCGGCGTCGTGGCGCGAGATCTCGAGCAGCTCGTTGAGCAGCGTCTCGAAACGGTCGAGCTCCTTGTCGAGCAGCTCCACGGATCGTTTGCGCACCGGATCGAGTTCGTCGCGCCCCTCGTAGAGCACGTCACTGGCCATCCGCACCGTGGTCAGTGGAGTGCGCAGTTCGTGGCTGACGTCGGAGGTGAACTGTCGCTGCAGTCCACCGAACTCCTCGAGATGGGTGATCTGTTTCGACAGGCTCTCGGCCATATCGTTGAACGACATCGCCAGCCGCGCCATGTCATCCTCACCTCGAACCGGCATCCGCTCCTTGAGCCGGCCGTCGGCGAAGCGCACGGCGATGCGCGATGCGCTGCGCACCGGAAGCACCACCTGCCGCGACACGAGCCAGGCGATCGCGGCCAGCAGACCAAGCAACACGACGCCACCGGTGACCAGGGTGCCGCGCACCAGATCGACGGTGTTCTGTTCGCTGGTCAACGGGAACACGAGGTAGAGTTCGAGACCTGGCACCGATGCGTTGGTCGGTGTGCCGACGACGAGCGCGGGTTCCGACCCTCCGGACGCATTGGAGATCGAGGTGTATTGGTAGGCGACCTGCCCACCTTCGACCATGTCTCGCAGGTTGTCGGGGATCTCCGAGATCGGTCCGACGCCGCTGTCGCTCCCGTCGTCCTCGGTACCCGGCACCAGCAGCACCGTGTCGAAAGTGCCCACCGTTCCGGAGCTGTCGCTGGTGTCGACGTCACGGTCGGTGAGCAGCGATCGTGTCTGGCGCAGCCGATTCTGCACCGACATGTTGCCATCGCTGCTGGTCAGATCCCGTTCCACGGAGATCCGGGCGCGCTCGACCTCTTCGGTCGCCGCAGCGAGTTTCACATCGAGGAGCCGGTCGGTGATCTGACTGATCAGCACGAACACCAGGATGACGATCACAACGAACGACAGCACCAACGTCGAGACCACCACGCGCAGCTGGAGCGATCGCCGCCAGATCCTGCCGAAGGCACGACCGACGCTGCTCGCGACGCGGGTGACCCGCCCGAAGGTGCTGTTGACGCGACGTCGAGGACGGCCGATCACGGCGGGCCGGCCTTGTAGCCGACCCCCCTCACCGTCAACACGACCTCAGGATTTTCCGGGTCGGTCTCGACCTTGGCTCGGAGACGCTGGACATGCACGTTCACGAGTCTAGTGTCCGCGGGATGGCGGTAACCCCACACCTGCTCCAGCAGGACGTCACGGGTGAACACCTGACGCGGCTTACGTGCGAGTGCCACCAACAGATCGAACTCCAGCGGGGTCAGCGAGATCGGTACCCCATCCCGGGTGACCTTGTGCGCGGGGACGTCGATCTCGACAGGACCGATGGACAACAGCTCGGCCGGCTCCTCGTCGGTACGGCGCAGCCGGGCGCGCACCCGCGCGACGAGTTCCTTCGGCTTGAACGGCTTCACCATGTAGTCGTCTGCGCCGGATTCCAACCCGAGCACCACGTCGACGGTGTCAGATTTCGCCGTCAGCATGACGATGGGTACACCCGAATCGGCGCGCAGTACCCGGCACACGTCGATTCCGTTCATCCCCGGCAACATGAGGTCGAGCAACACCAAGTCGGGCCGGATCTCCCGAACCGCGGTCAAGGCCTGCGTCCCGTCACCGACGACAAACGGCTCGAAACCCTCGCCGCGCAGCACGATGGTGAGCATCTCAGCGAGTGCGGCGTCGTCGTCGACGACGAGGATGCGAGGCTTCATGCTCTCAATGGTGACACTTTCGTGACCCAACCGCGGAGATGACGCGCCGAACCGCACCGGTCCACCCATCCCTCCGGGACACTCCGGCGCCACACTCCTGCACGACGCACCGCCGCGCCTCGGCGGGTCGACCCACCCGCGGCCGTTACCATCGCGCTCGTGGGTCAACTCATTGCCGTCGAGGGACTCGACGGCGCCGGCAAGAACACCTTGGTCACCGAACTCGTCGACCGATGGCGCAGAGACGGACTCCGGGTCTGGACCGTGACGTTTCCGCGCTACGGAGAGTCTGTGACCGCAGATCTCGCCGCCGAGGCGCTGCACGGCCAACACGGCGACCTGCGCGAGAGTGTCTACGCGATGGCACTCATGTTCGCCCTCGATCGTGCCGACGCGGCCGACGAGATCCGCGCAGCCGTCGCCGCACACGACATCGTGCTCCTCGACCGGTACGTGGCGTCCAATGCCGCCTACAACGCCGCACGGCTGAGCCAGGACGCAGACGGCGAGATGGTCGAATGGGTCCGCGAGGTCGAGTTCCACCGATTTCGACTGCCGGTCCCCGACCACCATGTACTCCTCGGCGTGGCGCCCGAGGTAGCCCTCGACCGAGCGGCTCGTCGAGCCGCGACCGACGCCACCCGTCCCCGCGATCTCTACGAGCGGGACACCGACCTGCAACTTCGCGTGGATCACGTGTATCGGCAACTGGCCCAGTCGATGTGGATGTCACCGTGGTTGTCGACCGCGGACGGCGATCCGGCCGAACTCGCGCGACGTCTACTGGACGACTGAGCGCAATGCCCGCCGACGACGATTTCGATAGCCTGGGAGTTCCACCCCGCCGCGGGAAGGAGGGCGCATGACCCAACAGCCGCCGGATGGCCCGCAGCCGTTTCCGCCCGCACAGCACCCTCCGTACGGTCCCGCGCCGTGGCCGCCGCCCACCCACGGGCCGGGCGCAGGGCAGTTCGGCGGGTATCCGCCCACTCCGCAGCACGGCTGGGCGCCTGGGTATCGGCCGCCGTATCCTCCCCCACCGCCCCGCGGCCCGCGCGCCGGGATGATCGTCGGCGCGGTGCTCGGGGTCGTGACTATCGTCGTCATCATGGCCGCAGCGGTCGTGCTGACCGTCGCCACCGAGACCGACAACAGCTCCGCCGGCCGCGATCACCCCATCACACAAGGGGTCCCGACCGAGGAAACCGCGAACGCAGCCGATGCCGGCGCCATCCGCTCGGCCATGCAGATGTTCGTCGACGCGGTCAACTCACGCGACGTCGCCCGTATCCGGGCCTCGGTGTGTAGCGCGTTGCGTCCGCAGGTGACCACGCCCCTCGACATCACCGGAAACGTGGTCCTCGAAGAGTTGACCGATATCACGGTCACCGGGGATGCGGCCGCCTCGACGGTGTCCACACACGTCGAGCTCGGCAACCAACGCTCGATGACCAAACGCAACGACGAGAGCTTCGCCCGCGAAGACGGCACCTGGTACGTCTGCCCCGGCACCCAACTCGACATCGGCACGTAGGGTCCCGCCGACGGAACCCACTTTCACGTCGACAGAACCCCGAAAATCGCCGAGAGAAACCCACGGTCGGTGACCGTGTCGCGACTGTCGATCGCGGTGGGTTCTCTCGGCGATTTTCGGGGTTCTGTCGACCGCCGTGGGGCGAGTGACGAGGTTGGGTGCGGGGTGGGTCAGTAGCGGTAGTGCTCCGGCTTGTACGGGCCTTCGACGTCGACGTTGATGTACTCGGCCTGCTCCTTGGTGAGCTTGGTCATCGTGCCACCGAGCGCCTCGACGTGGATACGTGCGACCTTCTCGTCGAGATGCTTGGGCAGGCGGTAGACCTCGTTGTCGTACTCGTCCTGCTTGGTCCACAGCTCGATCTGCGCGATCACCTGGTTGGAGAAGCTGTTGCTCATCACGAACGACGGATGGCCGGTCGCGTTGCCGAGATTGAGCAGACGCCCCTCGGACAACACGATGATCGACTTGCCGCTCTCGAAGATCCACTGATCCACCTGCGGCTTGACGTTGATCCGCTTGGCACCGGAGTTCTCGAGGCCGGCCATGTCGATCTCGTTGTCGAAGTGACCGATGTTGCCGAGAATTGCCTGGTTCTTCATCTGCCGCATGTGCGCCAGGGTGATGATCCCCAGGTTGCCGGTCGATGTGATGACGATGTCCGCGTCGGCGATTGCCTGCTCGACGGTCACCACGTCGAAACCGTCCATCAGCGCCTGCAGGGCGTTGATGGGGTCGATCTCGGTGACCTGGACCCGCGCTCCCTGTCCGGCAAGCGATTCCGCGCAACCCTTACCGACGTCACCGTAGCCGCAGATCAACACCTTCTTGCCACCGATGAGCACATCGGTTCCGCGGTTGATGCCGTCGATCAGCGAGTGCCGAGTGCCGTATTTGTTGTCGAACTTGCTCTTGGTGACCGAGTCGTTGACATTGATGGCCGGGAAGGTCAGCTCGCCGGCGGCGGCGAACTGATACAGCCGCAACACACCCGTCGTGGTCTCCTCGGTGACACCCTGCACCGAGTCGGCGATGGTCGTCCACTTGGTCTTGTCGGTCTCGAAGCGGGACCGCAGCAGTTCCAGGAAGACCTTGTACTCAGCGGGATGGTCGTCCTCGGCGGGCGGGACCACACCTGCCTTCTCGAACTCGGCACCGCGCAGCACCAGCATGGTGGCGTCGCCACCATCGTCGAGGATCATGTTGGCCGGCTGGTCGGGCCAGGTCAGCATCTGCTCGGCGGCCCACCAGTACTCGGCGAGGGTCTCCCCTTTCCACGCGAACACCGGAACACCCTTGGGCTCCTGTGGCGTGCCGTGCGGACCGACCACGACCGCGGCGGCCGCGTGGTCCTGGGTGGAGAAGATGTTGCAGGAAGCCCAGCGAACCTCTGCGCCCAGCGAGGCCAGCGTCTCGATCAGAACCGCCGTCTGCACCGTCATGTGCAGCGAACCGGAGATGCGAGCCCCCTTGAGCGGCAGCACATCCGCGTATTCGCGGCGCAGCGACATCAGACCGGGCATCTCGTGCTCGGCGAGTTCGATCTCTTTGCGGCCGAAATCCGCAAGTGACAGGTCGGCCACCTTGAAGTCGATCCCGTTGCGACTGTCTGCCGCAGGTGCGGAGTCCGCCACCGTGGTCATCTCGTCCCCTTCGTCTACCTTGTCGTCTGCCTTGTCTCTGGCAAGGCTATCCGACCGGGACGCGGGGCTAGGTGTCGCGGGTGGGATGCGGCAGATGCTCGCGTGCGATGTCGTCGGCGACGAGATCGGGGTCCTCGAACGGGCTGTCCGTCTTCTCCGGCCGCAGCCGGAGATTCACGATGCTGGCCGCAAGCCCGCCCCACACGATCACCATCGCGATGATCATCATGATGATGGCACCGGCGCTCATCGAACCGCCTCCTTCTCCGGCTTGGTGTCCAGTGGGGGCCACGGTTGGAATCCAGGATAGTCGCGGCCCCGCCACGACGGCAGGGTCAAGGCCACCGCACCGACGACGAGCAGCGCGATCGTGCCCCATCCGAACACTCCCAGATACCACTGCGGGTAGCCCTCGTAACCGTCGTTGATGATCGAGATGATCTTCTGCACCAACATCACGGTGAGGAAGACCGGCCCGACGACGCCGATCAACGCAATCCACCAGCGTCCCAGCTGGAATGTCGACACCGCGTTGAGATGTCGACGCAACAGATCCGCGTCGCGCGCCAGCCACACCGTGAAGACCGTCATGATGATCGCCGAGGACACCACACCGATGTTGTTCGCGAACTGATCGACGGTGTCGAGTGCGATCAGTCCGGAGGTGGTGGAGAACAGGCCGATCGAGATCACGCCGCTCACGCCGGCGGTGATCACTGCGGCCACCACGCGTGACAGCCCGAACTTCTCCTGAAGCGAACTCGAGACGCCGATCAGCAACGAGATCAGGGAGGTGAAGCCGGCGACAACGAGCGAACCGAAAAACAACGCCCCCCAGAAGCTGGCGCCCGGCATCTCCGAGATCACCGCGGGGAAGGTGACGAACGACAGGATCGGGCCGGTCAGGCCCTCCAGGTCCGAGATCGCAGTCTGCTGCTGGTAGGCCAAGAAGCCCAGTGCACCGAAGACGCCGATGCCGGCGAGGATCTCGAACGAGGAGTTCGCGAACGCCACCACCAGGCCCGAACTCGTCATATTCGCCTTGCGGCGCTGGAACGACGAGTAGGCGATCATGATGCCGAACGCGATCGACAGAGAGAAGAAGATCTGGCTGTATGCGGCGATCCAGACGTCGAGATCCGACAGGGCCGACCAATCCGGACTGAACAGCGCGTTGAGGCCGTCAGCCGCGCCGGGCAGGGTGACGGCGCGCACGACGAGTCCGGCGAATCCGACGAACAACAGCGGGATGAAGACCATGTTGATCTTCTCCACACCTCGGGCCACACCCAGGCACAGCACGGCCAGGATGGCCAACCACACGATCACCAGCGGCAGCGCGACGTTGCCGACGACCGTCGTGGAGATCTCCGGGTCACCCACCTGGAGGTAGTCGGAGAGGAAGAACGTCTGTGTGTCTTCACCCCAGCGCAGGTCGAACGAGTAGACGAAGTAGCTCATCGCCCAGGCGATCACCGCGGCGTAGTACACGCCGATCACGAACAGCAGTCCGGTCTGGAACCAGCCGATCGCCTCGGCGTGACGCCGGATGCGACGGAACGCCAGCGGCGCAACCGCGCGATATCGATGGCCGATTGCGTAGTCCAGGAACAGGATCGGAATGCCGGCGGTGAGCAGTGCGCACAGATACGGAACGATGAACGCTCCGCCACCGCTTTCGTAGGCAACGCCGGGGAATCTCCAGATGTTGCCGAGTCCGACCGCAGATCCGATCGCGGCCAGGATGAAGCCGGAGTTCCTGGTCCACGTCTCACGATTCGCGGTGCCAGCGTCGGGGTTGGCCACAGTTCCCTCCCTCGTCGGTTCTGCCCGACGCTATCGCACCGGTGGGGTCTGCGGGCGTCATTCGACCTCGCGCGTCAGCCGATGACGGTGCGCTGCCGAGCCCGACAGACACAGCGAGGAGGGCCCACCGGCACAGGTGGCCGGTGAGCCCTCCCCGGGTGTGACCGTTCGGGTGTGACTATCCGTGGAACGAGGCGCCGACGGACCGGTCGGTCTGCATCATCCGCTCCGCGGCGTTCGAAACGCCCTGGCCGAGGCCGCTCAGCTGGAGTCGCGCTTCCTCGAACAGCTTGTCCCAGTGCGCCTGAGCAACGCGGTAGGACTCGGCGCCGTCCTGCGAGATCCAGTTGCCGCCGAGTTTGTTGACCTCGCTCTTGAGCTGGTCGGACAGGTGTCCCAGCGCGGCGAAATGGCGATTGAGGTCGCCGGCCAGCGTGTCCAGGCCGGCGAAGTCGTACTTGATGGGTTCAGACATGGTGGCTCCCCCTATTGAGGTATCAGTCCTCATGAGATTGGGCTGATGAGATATCGGCTGATGGGATGTGGGCGTACGCAGCGTCGGTGGATCAGAGCTTGAGGTGACCGACGCTCGACGTGATCGCCTGGGCGATGTCCTCGTCGTGCTCCGCGTACCCCTTGAACCCGGTCGTCAGTTTGCCCTCGATCTCGTCGAGCGCCGCCTGCAGTTTCTGCGCCGTCCCACTCCAGTCGGTCTGGGTGGTGTTGTAGGACTTGGCTGCAGTGCCGCCCCACGTGGCCATGCCACTCTGTGCCGAACTCTCGATCTGCCGCAGAATGCCTCGCATCTGTTCGACGATCCCCGCGATCGACTGCGATGACGCCTGTGCGGCAACAACATCGAGATTCAGTCCCGACCCTTCACCGGCCATGCTTGTTCTCCTTCTGTGTTTCGGCACCGCACGGCGATGCCCCGGTGGTATCCGCGGAAAAGTGGCCCGCTCGCGATGCTCCCGGCGCCGGCGACACAGATACCCTGACTATTTCCTCCGTACGGTTCACGGCATCCACCGCCCGTCGGGCAGCGTCTCGATCAGCAGGCCGACGGCCTGCGCGATCCGGTGAGCGCCACCCGGCGACAGCGTGGTCCACACGCGCCCGTCCGGAGACTTGCTGGGACTGGCGACGACTCGTCCGCGATCGGTGTCGAAGATCGCCAGTGCACCGCAAGATTGTGTGCTGCCACTGCTCGACCAGGAGACCGCGACGATCTCCGACCGGGTGTGGCAGCAGGTCAATGCCGAGGCGAGCACGACCGCGTCGGAGCCGACAGCCCCGAGTGCGTGCAACGCGTCGGCGATGTCGTTGGCGCCGTGGCAGTCGGTGAGCCGCTCGGTCAGTTCCGTGGCAGGTGCACTGAGGCCGCCGAACTCGAGCGGTTCGACGACGTCCAGTTCGCGCGCCACCAGCAACCCGACCTCGGATTCACCGGTGACGCTCACCAACCGGAGATCCACCTGCTCACCGGCCCGGCGCGCGATGACATGGTCGTGTCCGCTGCGCGCCACGCACATCCGCCGAATCTCGGCCGCACCCGTACCCATCGTGCGGATCTCCAGCTGCCGCTCCGGTGTTCTGAGCACCCGCAGCGCGGTGGCCAGCCAGGCCACCGGCTCCCCGGCATCGATGAGACCGCGCTGCCCGATCTCGCGATCGGCAGCGGCGCGGATGGCATCGAGGTCGTCGCCATCGGCATGCGTGGGCCAGAGGTCGAGCACGACCGGCCAGGTCTGCACGTCGCTGTACTCGCCCAGTCGTCGCAACACGTCGACGTCGAGGCGGGCGGCCGGGGCGTCGGCGCTGAGTTGCCACATGTCAGAACCCCTTCCCGTGCTCGAGCGACAGTGTCTCGTCCAGGTAGCGACGGTCGAGGGTTCGACTGTCGGCGAGGTCCTGGGTGTGCGTCACGGCAGGACTCTGCGCCATGGCCACATCTGCCCAGGTGGCCAGAGGTTCGGCTTCCACCTCTGCGGCCGCCGCTTGTGTGTCGGGTTCGGGCGCCGACGGCCCGCGGGTGACGAACCGATCGGCGCTGCCCGCACCATGCGGTGACATCGGTGGGGCCAAGGGCCCCGCGTGCGGAGACGGCGTGGGTTGGCTCGCCGGTGCCGTCGACGTGGTGGGCGCGGGACCTCCGCCGGCCAGGATGGTGGGCGCGTAACCCGTCTTCTCCGGAGGCGGCATCACCATGCCCGCCAAGGGCAGCCCGACAGGGGCCGTCGCCGCCGCGATGGGCGCCGGTTGCGGCTGGGGTGGTGCCGGTGCGGCCGCACGGGACGCGGCTTCCCGTGCCGCCCGCTCGGCGGCAAGTGCTTGCCCCGATACTAGGTTCGGTGCAGGAGCGGCGCCGCCCCACGGAGTCGCCGCCGAGTCCGATGCGGCCTCGTAGGTCTGCATCACGCGAGCGGCCCGCAACCGCTGGTCGTGCAGAGCACGTTCTGCCTGGGCGGCGGCGCCGACGAGCGCCGGTGCGACTGCGGCGATCGTGCTCGCAGTACGCATCGCCTCCTCGGCCAGGTCGACCTCGGCCAGATTCGGCATCGTCATCCGGGCGACGGTCACCGCGGCCGCCTGCGCCTCGGCACGGGCGGCGTTGCGGCCCGCGGCTGCCGCGGCATCGGCGAACCATGGCGCCAGGCGACCCAGGGTCTCGAACGACTCACTGGTGTGCACCGACTCCCAATGGATGCCGAGCGCAGCCAGAATGGTCCCGTATTCGGCTGCCGCAGATGCCAACTCGGACGCAACACGACTCCACGCCAGCCCCGCCTCGGCAAGCGGGGCTGGTCCGGCGCCATCACCGAGATCCGAGGCGAGTTGCTCGGTGGTGCGGGCGTCCCAGACGACACCGGTGAAGCCGGTCACTGTCACCTCTCCTTCCTGGCGATGATGGGTGGGCGGTCTGTCAGGTCACGTCAGATGCGGAAGCCTGCTGCGGCGTCGTCTTCGCCGCGGGCGTATCCGTCGGCTTGGGCACGAAGCAACGCCGCGATCTTGCGGAGCTCCTCGACGCCCTTCGCGGAATCCGTCGCGAAGGTCTCGGCCACCGAGTTGAAACTCGTCGCGGACACCTGCGATACCTCATCGCGACCGGCCGCGGGGACACTTAGGGCGGGCACGGCACCACCCAGGGAGGTCTCCAGTCGCTCGGCCAGGCGGTCGAGTCGGCCCGCCGCCGTGACGAGTTCGGTGGGGTCGACGTTCAAGTGCGAATCTGCCATGTCTTCCTCGTTCTGGTCGGTTCGGTTGGTCAGTGCGATGCGCAGGCCGGTGAGCTCGGGTCGACGACGCCTACGAGCTGTCCGACGGATCGGGTTTCGGGTTCGACGGCGGGCCCAGTCGCAGTTCGATGTCCGGAGATGCCGAAGCCGCAGGCTGGTCGTCCTCCTGACCGATCACTGCGGGCACCACATCGGGGACCTCGCCGACGACCCGCTGGCCGTTGTCCTCGGTCACCAGATAGTCCGGAACCTGATGCTCCTCGGTACCCGCGCCCGCACCCGCGCCGCGAGCGGCGCCGGCGCCGGCCATCGGAGCCATCGATGCCGGCATCGCACCGGTGGAGGTCACCGCGCCCCGGGGGGTGGTGGTCGGGCCCGATGCGGCCGGCTCGGTCATCCCGACCGAAGGGGTCATGAACGGGCGGGGCGCCAGCGGAGTCGACGCAGCGCCGACCGCACCGACACCACCTCCGCCTCCGCCGCCGACGCGGCCTTTGCCGCCGGAGCCACCGGCTCCACCACCACCCGGACCACCTGGCCTACCGGCGAGCCCGGCAGCCGTTGATCCGGGCATCGGATCTGCCCGTGCCGCCGACAGCATCCCGGACACCGGCGACGCGATCATCGACGGCAGCTCCGACGCCGACGACACGGCCGGAGAGACCCCGTCCAGCACCGCACTGGCCACGGCGAACGGCGATTGCGTCGCGCCGGCGGTGGTGGGTGCACTGGTGACCGGTACCTGCGCGCCGTTCGCCGTCATCTTCGCGGTGGGCGCGAGTAACTGTGCGCGCGTCACCGCAACCTGGGTGGTCGCCTCGGCGAGACCTTCGGAAGCGAACGCGACCGCCAGCCCCTGCCCGGGCGGGGTCATGATGATCGGAACCGTGCCCGCGATCTTGGCGATGGTGGCCGCGATGATCGCCTGCACCGCGGCGAGACCGGCCCCGACAATGCCCGCAGCGGCCTGGATGTCGATCGACATCCCGGCGCCCTGGGTGGACACATTCGCGGTATCTGCCGTCGCGACCGCGGATTTACCCACCGCGGCGGTCGACGCCGTGCCGGTCCACAGCTTGTCGAGCGCCTTCACCGCTCCCGATCCCATCGACATGCTGGTCTGCAGCACCTTCGACAGTCCTTCGAAGATCGCCGACGGGTCGAAGTCGGCGCCCGACAGGTTGCCGGTACCGAAGCCACCGAGGAGGTCGGTCAACGGCTTGATCAACAGGGTGATGTCGATCGGCGGCAGCGGCGGCAGCCCGGGCAGTGGGGGTCCTGGCGGCGGCATCGGGGGCAGAGCCGGCAGACCGTGGCCCGCGAGCACGTCGGCCACGCTGGTGTCGAGGATCGGGCCCAGCGGAGATGCATCGATCATCTCCTGCACCGTCATGTGCATCATCGCCGGCACATCCGGCACCGTCACCGGCAACGGCCCGGGGTCTCCGACGCCGGTCACAGGACCGATCGGATGGTGGCCGCGGAATCGCCGTCGGCGCCCTGCATCTGGGCCAGGCCGGCGAAAGTCGCTGCGGCGCTGCCCGCATGCACGGCCGCGAGGTTGCCGACCGACAGCAGGTGGTTGGCCTGCGCGACGATGAACGAGGCCAGGAACTCCTGGCCGATGAGACCGAAGACCGGGACCATCACCGCGGTGTTGGCCGCCGCGTTGATCGATCCGGCGGCGCCGACCGCAGTCGCCATGGCCGCGCTGGTCGCCCCGAATGCCTCGACCGCTTCCGGCACGACTGTCACGTCACTCATCGCTGTCCCTCCCAATTCACCGCTGTGACTTGCTTGCGCGCTCTCGATGTCGAGCGCAGCCGCCGCGATTCCCTCTTTGGACGCAGCGGCGTCCGATTCGGTTCCACTCTTGCGAAAGTTTTTCTCGGTCGTGCCGGCTAGTCGGTCCGTGGCCGGGAATTCACCAGGTCACCGAACGACTCGTTGAACTCCTCGGTGATCGACGCGCGCTTGGCGAACGCCCGCTGAGCCGCCAGCGCGGCGGTGGCGACGATCTGCTCGCCGAGGCGCGGCCCGCCCATCTCGTTGGCGCCGGGGGCAAGCCACAGACCGGTGAGCGCTCCGACACCGTCGACCTCCACGGTCACCAGATCGTCTGCCGACGTCTCGCGCACCGAGATCGCCGCGTAGCGCTCGTTGAGCTCGTAGAGACTGTTCAACTGCGCGTGTGCCCGGGCCTCGAGTTCGTCCATCGCCCAACTCATGGCGTCCCCCTACCCTGACCGCAACCAGGACGCCGGGGCGTCGAGGTCATGGTCGTCGAGTTGCTCGGCACGTGCGAGATCATCAGCCCGCGGTAGCTTCATCGCATCCACCACGTCGCGTTCGACACCCGAGGCGATGAGCTGCTCGCGCAGTCGGATCCCGGCGGCCATCGCGGATTGCCGACACAGCCGCAGGATCTCGTCGGCCACGACCGCGGGTTCTTTGTCGAGTGCCGACTGATCGATCCGCACCGAGACGGGCAATCCCTGCGGCGTGGTGATCACCGCCAGGGAGCCGGAACGAGAGCGTGCGCTCGACAGCGCCTGCGCGGCGTCGACCGTCTGGTCGTCGCCGGTTGCACCTCTCCGATCTTGGGCGACCCCGCCATCGAGCGCTTCGTCATCCGCGTACCCGTCATCCGCGTACCCTTCGTGCTGATACCCGTGGTTCGCGTCCCACGTTTGGTGACCTGGTGCGGTCATGGCGACTCCCCCTTCCGGACCCCATCCTGCTGACACTTGGACGCAGCCCGGCCGCGATCGGTTCCCACGATCGACGATGTGGCGATACGAGTCCCCCGACCAACCGTGCGCACGCCCGCGGGTGCACAACAATTCGACCGACGCGTCATAGCGACCGGTCGCCGACGACGATCCTGCCATACCAGCCCGTAACCGCCCACCCAACACTCGGGTTTGCGTTCGTTCGAATGACCTCGCCGACGACCGCACAGCCCTACTCGGCCGGCGCGGCGCCCCGCTCACATCGCCTCGGACCGGATCGGCGATGCTGGCAGTGTGACGCACACCGACACCGACGTGCCCGGCGCACTCGACGGGCTCCGAGTCCTCGAGCTGGGCACACTGATCGCCGGTCCGTTCGCGGGCCGGCTCCTCGCCGACATGGGTGCCGAGGTGATCAAGGTCGAACCACCCGGGTCGCCGGACCCCATCCGCACCTGGGGCCAGGCCGAAAAGAACGGCCAACGGGTGTACTGGACGGTGCACGCGCGCAACAAGAAGGCGGTCACCCTCGACCTGCGCGCTCCGGCCGGCCGGGCGGTCTTCCTCGAACTCGTCGAGGTCGCCGACATCATCGTCGAGAACTTCCGCCCGGGGACGCTGGAACGGTGGGAGCTCGGCTACGACGTCCTCGCGGACCGCAATCCCGGCATCATCCTCACCCGGGTATCCGGATACGGCCAGACCGGTCCGGCCGCGACCCGGGCCGGTTACGCGTCGGTCGCCGAGGCGGAGAGCGGGTTGCGTTATCTGAACGGATATCCCGGGGAGGCGCCCCCACGCCTCGCGCTGTCGCTGGGTGACACCCTGGCCGGGATGTTCGCCGCCCAGGGCACACTTGCCGCGGTGTATCGACGCACCGTCACCGGCCGCGGGCAGATCGTCGACACCGCGTTGACCGAGGCGTGCCTGGCCGTTCAGGAATCCACCATCGCCGATTACGACCTCGCCGGGGTGGTGCGCGGCCCCTCGGGCACCCGTTTGGACGGCATCGCCCCCTCCAACCTGTATCTGGCGGCCGACGGCCTGCGCGTGGTGATCGCCGCCAACCAGGACACTGTCTTCGGACGGCTGTGCGGCGCGATGGGCCGGCCCGAACTGGCCACCGACGAGCGCTTCGTGGATCACCGGGCCCGCGGCATCAATCAGGATGAGCTCGACGAGATCATCGCCGACTGGGCATCGCGGCACACCAGCGAGGAACTCATCGACGTCCTGAGCGCCGCCGGCGTCGTGGTCGGGCCGGTGAACACGGTTGCCGAGGTCGTCGCCGATCCGCAGATGCAGGCACGCGAGATGCTCGTTGCCCACCATGACGAGCGGCTCGGCCGAGACGTCCTCGGCCCAGGGATCGTGCCGAAGCTGTCGGAAACGCCGGGCCGGGTGCGCTCGGCCGGGCCACCGCGACCGGGCACCCACAACGACGAGATCTATCGCGACCTCCTCGGCCTGGACGACGCCACGATGGCGGACCTGCTCCGCGACGGTGTGATCTGATGCACGATCCTCGGCTAGCGCACAAGCGATGAGGCGCGACAGCGAGCGGGCAGTCTACATCGCCGCATTCGGCGGGTCGGAAAGTGTTCGTTAGACTCGTCAACGCGCGATGGAACTGCCACCATCGACCACCTACAGGGGGACCTTTTCTCACATGACGTACGACGACTCCGGAAGTTTGGACAATTCCGGTGTGCCGGCGCCCCCTCCATGGCTCCAGTTCGCCGAGCCGGAGCCGACCGAGGCGCCCGCACCGGCCCCGAGTCCCGAAAGCGCGCATCGTCAGCCCGATGTACCGCCGGACCGGCAGGACAACGGTACGGCTGCCGCCGCGGGCGCGCCTGGACACGGCGCCCCGTTGCCGCCGACCACGCCTCCTCCGCCTGGCACCACCCCGCCGAACGGAGCTGCGCAACCGCCCGGTGCGCCACCAGCCCAGCACACGCCTTCGGCCGGCCCGATGCCCGCGACCGACCCACCGGGCCCTCGCGGTCCCATGCCTCCGGCCGGCCCGCCGCCGCCGTCCGGCCCGCCGCCGCCGTCCGGCCCACAGCCGCCGTCCGGCCTACAGCCTCCGCACGCGCCGCATTCCCCGAATTCCGCCGCCGCGCCGCAGGGCCCACCGAACTCCTTCGGTGCCCCGCCCTGGCCGGACGCGCCCGCACCCGTGGGTCCACCCCCACAGCCACCGGCCGGACCGCCGCCCGGTCAGCCGCCGATGAACCCGGGCGGACCGTACGGCGGCTACCCGATGGGACCGCCCGGATACGCCGACCCGCAGTCGGGCCCGGCGCTCGATGAGGTCGCCCTCATCCGCAAGGCCCGGCGACCACCGAGCCGAGGGTGGCGGCGCGCCGTGCACACCATCTCCGCCGGAACGATCAATCCGGGTGAGTCGTCGGCCGACGTCGAGTACAAGCGGCTGCTGGAACGCGTCAATCGGCCGGTCCGCGGCGACTACCGGATCGCTGTGCTGTCGCTGAAGGGCGGCGTCGGCAAGACCACCACCACCGTCGGCCTGGGTTCCACCTTCGCGTCGCTGCGCGGTGACCGGGTCATCGCCGTGGACGCCAATCCCGACCTCGGCACCCTGGCGCAACGCGTGCCCCAACAGACCCGCTCCACGGTGCGCGACCTGCTCGCCGATACCAACGTCTACCGGTACTCGGATGTGCGGGCGCATACATCTCAGTCGCCGAGCCGTCTCGAAGTACTCGCCTCCGAGCGGGACCCGGCGATGGCCGAGGCCTTCAGCGAAGAGGAATACCGCGGGGTGATGCGCATCCTGCAACGCTTCTACAACATCATCATCACCGACTGCGGCACCGGATTGAGCCACTCCGCGATGGGCGGGGTGCTCGACCTCGCCGACGCCATCATCCTGGTCAGCTCGCCGGCGATGGACGGCGCACGCAGTGCCGGGGCGACGCTCGACTGGCTGGCCGCCCACGGCTACGCCCATCTGGTGTCGCGCGCGGTGGTCGTGTTGAGTTCATCGCGCCCGGGCGCCTCGACGATCGACACCGATCAGCTGGGCCAGCACTTCCTGACCCGATGTCGAGCGGTGCACAAGGTCCCGTTCGACGATCATCTCTCCGAGGGCGCCGACGTGGATCTCGATCTGGTCAGTAAACAGACCCGACGCGCCTTCGCCGAACTCGCCGCCACGATCGCCGATGACTTCTCATCGGTGCCCACCGACCGCGACGAGCCGTTCTACCAGTAGCCGGTTGGCGGACCTACGACGTCGGTTTCTCGGCGGAGGGCTCGGGATTCGGCTCTTCTGGCACGGGTTCGGCAGCCCCGTCCTGCGACGTTCGGCGCCCGTTGCGCCAACGCCGCGCGAGATGCAGAGCGGTCGGCACCACCACGGTGAGCACCGAGGCGATGATGAAGACGTCGAGGTGGTCGCGGATGATCGAAACCTGACCGAGGAAGTATCCGAGCGTGATGATGCCCGCCGCCCACGCGAAACTGCCGAGAACGCTGAACAGTGTGAAGATCCGGTACGACATCCCGGTGAATCCGGCCACCAGCGGCGTCAGGGTGCGCACGATCCCGATGAACCGGGCGAAGAACACCGTCAGCGCACCGAACCGTTCGAAGTACCGGTGTGTCTTGGCGAGCGGTTCGGGACCCACCAACCGCATCAGCCGGCTCTCCACGACACTGGAGCCCAGCCGTCGGCCGATGGCGTAACCGACCTGGTCACCGATGATGGCTGCGGCGGGCACGGCGATGCACAACAACCACAGCGGCGCGAACGGATCCGGTTGCGCGGCAAACACGCCGGCGGTGAACAGCACCGAGTCGCCCGGGAACACGAACCCGATCAGCAACCCGGTCTCGACGAAGACCAGCAGACACAACCCGATCAGGCCGCCCGTGGCGAGGAAGGTGTCGACGTCGAACGGATTCATCACCTCGAGCCTAATGACGTGGGCGAGAGCCCGGCCGCGTGCGGCGCCGCAGCGGCGCCGCCCCCCAGCGTCGACGGACGAGGTTAACTCGATGCAACATGCCGGGCGAGATGTGCCAAACTGCGGTTTACTCATGGGTAAGCACGCCGACGAACGCCGCCGGGCCGACCGGTTCCGCGTACTCGTACGGCGCCCGCAGCCATCACGCAGATGTGATCACCAAGGAGTCACCGTGTCCGGAGCCACACCCCCGCCGGCGGCGGGGTCTCGGAGCCGAACCCACGGCCGCAACGGCAAGAGCCACGCCCTGCGGCCGGTAACCGATACCGAGATCCGCATCGAGTATCACACCATCCACGGGTACCGGCGGGCCTACCGCATCGCCGGCAGCGGACCGGCGCTGCTGCTCATCCACGGCATCGGCGACAACTCGTCGACCTGGGACTCGGTGATCCCCACGCTCGCCCAGCATTACACCGTCATCGCGCCGGACCTCCTCGGCCATGGACGGTCGGAGAAGCCCCGCGCCGACTATTCGGTGCCGGCGTTCGCCAACGGCATGCGCGATCTCCTTGTGGTACTCGGCATCTCGAAGGTCACAGTGGTCGGCCACTCCCTCGGCGGAGGCGTCGCCATGCAATTCTGCTACCAGTTCCCACGTTTCGTGGAGCGTCTGGTCCTGGTTGCGGCCGGCGGCGTCACGCGGGAGGTCAATCCCGCACTTCGGCTGGTGTCGATGCCGATTGCGCATGAGATCCTCACCCTGCTGCGGGTGCCCGGAGTGGTTCCCTCGTTGCGACTGGCGGCCCGCACCCTGGCCGCGGCACCGCACATCCCCGGTATGCCGGCCGCCGCATCTCCGCGGCGTCTGCTCAACGACCACGAGGACCTGGTGCGCGTGCTGGGTGACCTCGCCGACGCCACCGCGTCGTCTGCGTTCCTGCGCACGCTGCGCGCAGTGGTCGACTGGCGTGGTCAGGTCGTGACCATGCTGGACCGGTGCTATCTCACCGAACGTCTTCCGGTGTTGTTGATCTGGGGCGACGAGGACACCGTCATCCCCTACCACCACGCCCGGCTGGCACATGCCGCGATTCCGCATTCGGAGTTCGAGACCTTCACCGGTTGTGGACACTTCCCATTCCATGCCGATCCGGACCGCTTCACGAAAACCATCATCGACTTCATCGACCGCAACGAGGCCGTAGTGTTCGATCCGGCGAACTGGCGTCATCTGATGTCCGAGGGCCAGCGACTCGGCGAGTTCGCCGGTGACGAGGAGACAGTGGAGGCGGTGCTCGAGGCGATCGAGGACGAACGCAGCGCCACCTGAACGACCACTACATCCGCGCCCGACCACGCCAATGCCCGTGCGATGATGTGACGGTGAGCCACCCGGGACAGCCGCCGAACGACCCGTACCACGATCCGTACGGATACCCCTCCGGTGATCCGCACGGACAGTACGGCTTTCCGCCGGCCGGCGGACAGCCACCGTCGGCGCCCCACAGCGCGCCCGGAGCGGGGCACCAGCCCTGGGGCCCGGCGCCGGTGAATCCGTATCCGCCGAATCCGTACCTGCCGAATCCCTACGGTTTCGCCCCGATGGGCGGTGACCCGTACGCACCGTACGGTCGTGATCCGATGTCGGGACTGCCGTACTCGGGGAAGTCGAAGGTGGTCGCCGGGTTACTGCAGATCTTCTTCGGCACCCTCGGGGTCGGCCGCTTCTACATCGGCGACAACCAGACCGGCGGCATCCAACTCGGGCTCACGCTGGTCGGCTTCGTGACCCTGTTCTTCTTCATCGGGTTCTTCCTGATCCTCGCGGTGAGTCTGTGGGCACTGGTCGACGGGATCATCATGCTCACCGGCGGCGTGACCGACACGCACGGATATCCGCTACGACCGTGACCGTGTCCCGCCGCCGTACCCGAAACCGCCGCTGACTCCGACCGGGCCCGTCCCGACCACGATCAGCCGCCGCAGCAACCGTCGGCGGTGCGGATGTCGCGGGTGACATCGTTGCGTGCGGCGAGGTCATCGTCGGCGGGGTAATCGACGCCGACCAGACACAGTCCGCGCGCTTGCGCCACCGGAATCGCGCTGTTGCGGGTCCGCTCGGTCAATAGTCCGCGACACCAGTCGATATCGCGTCGTCCGTCGCCCACGCTGGCGACAGCCCCGACCAGCGAGCGCACCATCGACCAACAGAATGCGTCGGCGCTGACCCGCGCCACCAGCACCCCGTCGGCGTCGGCGGTCCAGTCGAAACGCTGCAGATCACGGATGGTGGTGGCGCCCTCGCGACGACGGCAGAACGCCGCGAAGTCGTTGAGCCCGAGCAGGGTGGAGGCGGCCGCGTTCATGGCCGCGAGGTCGATCGGACGACGCCAGTGCGCGGTTGAGCGGGCCATGATCGGTTCCGCACCCCAGACCGCGTCGGTGAGCCGATACACGTAATGGCGTCGGAGCGCGGAGAACCGCGCGTCGAAATCCCTGCTCACCCGCTCGACGACACGGACACGGACATCATCGGGCAGCATCTTGGCCAGTCTGCCCGTCAACCGCGACGGGTCGCCGGCAATCGAGCGGGTGCCCAGCGTGGCCTCCGGCACGTCGGTGTGTGCGACCTGTCCGGTCGCGTGTACGCCGGCGTCGGTACGACCGGCGACGGTCAATCGCACCGGCACACGCAGGATGGTGCCAAGCGTTTCCTCGAGCACACCGCAGACGGTCCGTTGACCCACCTGCGATGCCCACCCTGCGAAATCGGTCCCGTCATAGGAGATGTCGAGGCGCAGACGGCAGAGCCCGCCGTCACCGGATGTGGTGACGGCGGGCTCTGCGCGCTCTGCTGAGTTCAGCGACTACTTCTTGTCGCCATCGACGTCCGCGCCCGCTGCCTCGGCATCGGGAGCGGTCGCCGCGGAGGACTCGTCGTCCACGGCCTCGGCCACGGCCTCGGCGTTCTCGACGGCCGCGTCGTCGGCGTCGGCCTCGACGGCCTCGACCGGGTTCTCGGCGTCGGTGACGTCGGCGACGTCGCCTTCGGTCGCGACGACCTCTTCGGTCTCGCTGAGCTTGTCCTCGGCGGCCTTCTTGGAGGCAGCGACGCGGGTCGCGCGGCTGGCCTCGCTCGACGCGGTCGACTCACGCACCAACTCGATCACAGCCATCGGGGCGTTGTCGCCCTTGCGCGGCAGCGTCTTGATGATGCGGGTGTAGCCGCCCGGACGATCCGCGAAGAACGGACCGATCTCGGCGAACAGCGTGTGCACGACATCCTTGTCCCGGATGTCCTTCATCACCTCACGCCGGTTGGCCAGCGAGCCGGCCTTGGCGTGGGTGATCAGCTTCTCGGCGTACGGACGCAGCCGCTTCGCCTTCGCTTCGGTGGTGGTGATCCGGCCATGCTCGAAGAGCGAGGTGGCGAGGTTCGCCAACATCGCCTTCTGGTGGCTGGCCGACCCGCCGAGGCGGGCACCCTTGGTGGGCTTGGGCATTTCTCTTCTCCTCGAAGAAACTCACGATCTCTCGACCGGAAGGGTTTGGGGCGAGCGCCTTACAGCTGCTCGGTTTCAGCGAAATCCTCACCGGAGTCGGCATCGAACGATGCGTCATCGGTCCACGTACCGGTTGCCGGGTCGTAGCCGGCGACCTGCGACGGGTCGAAGCTGGCCGGGCTGTCCTTGAGCGACAGACCCAGCGCGTGCAGCTTGACCTTGACCTCGTCGATCGACTTCTGGCCGAAGTTGCGGATGTCGAGCAGATCCGACTCGGTCCGGGCCACCAGCTCGCCGACGGTGTGCACACCCTCGCGCTTGAGGCAGTTGTAGGACCGCACGGTCAGCTCGAGATCCTCGATCGGCAGGCTGAACGACGCGATGTGGTCGGCCTCGGCCGGCGACGGCCCGATCTCGATGCCCTCCGCCTCGACGTTGAGCTCTCGGGCGAGCCCGAACAGCTCGACCAGGGTCTTGCCCGCCGAAGCGAGCGCGTCGCGAGCGGTGATCGAGTTCTTGGTCTCCACATCGAGCACGAGCCGATCGAAGTCGGTGCGCTGCTCGACACGGGTGGCCTCGACCTTGTACGTCACCTTGAGCACCGGCGAGTAGATCGAGTCGACCGGAATCCGGCCGATCTCGGCACCCGACGCCTTGTTCTGCACGGCCGGCACATAGCCGCGGCCCCGCTCGACGACGAGCTCGATCTCGAGCTTGCCCTTGTCGTTCAGGGTGGCGATGTGCAGGTCCGGGTTGTGCACGGTGACACCGGCCGGAGGCACGATGTCGGCGCCGGTGACGGTGCCCGGACCCTGCTTGCGCACGTACATGGTGACCGGCTCGTCCTCTTCGGAGCTGACCACGAGGCCCTTGAGGTTCAGGATGATGTCGGTGACATCTTCCTTCACACCCGGGACGGTGGTGAACTCGTGCAGGACACCGTCGATGCGGATGCTGGTGATCGCAGCTCCGGGGATCGACGAGAGCAGGGTACGACGCAGCGAGTTGCCGAGGGTGTAGCCGAATCCCGGCTCGAGCGGCTCGATGACGAACTTCGAGCGGTTCTCGGCGATGATCTCCTCGGTCAGAGTGGGTCGCTGTGAGATGAGCATTTCTGTGTTCTCTCCTTTGGCCTACCGCTATTTGAAGGCCTCGAGGGTGAAACCGAACAGCCAGGTGGCTGCTGGTTGGACTACTTGCTGTAGAACTCGACGATGAGCTGCTCGGTGAGCGGCACGTCGATCTGAGCGCGCTCGGGCACCTGGTGCACGAGAATGCGCAGCGTCGACGGAACCACCTGCAGCCACCCCGGAACCGGACGGTCGCCCTGGATCTCCTTGGCGATCTGGAACGGGACCGTCTGCAGCGACTTCGGCCGGACGTCGATGATGTCGTACTGGCTGACCCGGTAGCTGGGCACGTCCACGCGCACACCGTTGACGGTGAAGTGACCGTGGGTGACCATCTGGCGGGCCTGACGACGGGTCCGGGCCAGGCCGGCGCGGTACACGACGTTGTCGAGGCGGGTCTCGAGCAGCTTCAGCAGCTCGTCACCGGTCTTGCCGGTACGACGGTTGGCCTCTTCGTAGTAGCGACGGAACTGCTTCTCCATCACTCCGTAGGTGAATCGGGCCTTCTGCTTCTCCTGCAGCTGGAGCAGGTACTCGCTCTCCTTGATCCGCGAGCGGCCATGCTGGCCGGGCGGGTAGGGGCGACGCTCGAACGCCTGGTCTCCGCCGATGAGATCGACGCGGAGACGACGGGACTTCTTGGTTGCGGGGCCGGTATAACGAGCCATGTTTTCTCTTCCTCCCTTTCCCGCTAGACCCGACGCCGCTTGGGCGGACGGCAACCGTTGTGTGGCTGCGGGGTGACATCGGAAATGGTGCCGACCTCGAGACCGGCTGCCTGCAGGGAACGGATGGCGGTCTCGCGACCCGAACCCGGTCCCTTGACGAACACGTCGACCTTCTTGACGCCATGCTCCTGGGCCTTGCGCGCAGCATTCTCCGCGGCGAGCTGAGCAGCGAACGGGGTGCTCTTGCGCGAGCCCTTGAAGCCGACATGACCCGAGGACGCCCAGCTGATGACGGCGCCGTTGGGCTCGGTGATCGACACGATGGTGTTGTTGAACGTCGACTTGATGTGTGCGTGGCCGTGCGGGACGTTCTTCTTATCGCGACGGCGGGTGCCCTTCTTGGGGCCTGCGCTACGTGACTTGGGTGGCATTACTTCTTCTTCCCGGCGATGGTCTTCTTCGGGCCCTTACGAGTACGGGCATTGGTCTTGGTGCGCTGTCCGCGGACGGGCAGGCCACGACGGTGACGCAGACCCTGGTAGCAGCCGATCTCGATCTTGCGACGGATGTCGGCCTGCACCTCGCGACGCAGGTCACCTTCGACCTTCACCGAGTTCTCGATGTATTCACGCAGCTTTGCGACATCGGCGTCGGTGAGATCCTTCGCCCGGAGGTCGGCAGAGAGCCCGGTCCCCTCGAGGATCTCCTTGGAGGTGGTACGACCAACTCCGTAGATGTAGGTCAGTGCGATCTCCAGCCGCTTCTCGCGGGGGAGATCCACACCAGCAACACGTGCCATGTGGCGTTTCCTTTACTTCTCAGAGGTCTGCTCCCAGTCCGTCCCCGACTCTTCTTGTGGTGATTGATGCTGCGGGGCCCCGGCCTCTGAACCGGGGGTGGGCGCCGACCCGTATGTCGACACTGGTGCTGGGAGGGCTTCACAAAGAATGTTCAGCTCTTCGATGCATATTCAGTTGTGGTCGGTAACTCTCAAGCGACCCCGAGGGGTGCCGATGATCAGCCCTGACGCTGCTTGTGACGCAGGTTGTCGCAGATCACCATGACCCGCCCGTTACGGCGGATCACCTTGCACTTCTCGCAGATCGGCTTGACGCTCGGCTGAACCTTCACGTCCGCTTCTCCTTGACTTGTCCGGGCACGACCAAGCCGCACCCGATCCTGTCCTCTCCCGGAAACCCGGGGAAGTCCTACTTGTACCGATAAACGATGCGCCCACGACCGAGGTCGTAGGGCGAGAGTTCCACGACGACCCGGTCCTCGGGCAGGATGCGGATGTAGTGCTGCCGCATCTTGCCGCTGATGTGGGCAAGAACCTTGTGCCCGTTCTCCAACTCAATGCGAAACATCGCATTGGGCAGGGGTTCGATCACTCGACCCTCGACCTCGATGGCCCCGTCTTTTTTCGCCATGTCCTCCGCGATCCTGGCTCCTGGTCGGCGGAGATCGCCCATGCGATCCCATGACACGAAGCCCGGTTGAAACCGTGTTTATCCGTTAGTGTGTGGACACCGATCGTCGCTGACCGGCCCCATCGGTGCTGACACCCGCCGGAACCGCCTCGCCGGCCCGTGGGCTCGAAGACATGCGGATACCGGCATGCGAAGCACACCGACGTTCAATGTTACGCGAACTGGCAGTTCAGACCAAACCGCCAGGAGTTGAGACAACCGCGCACTCCCCGCGCTGCCGCGCACGTCGCGACATGCGCGGCACCGTGACAGATGCGCGGTTGTGACGAGTCGCGCCGACACAGCGGCAATACAGCGGCATTACAGCGCCAATGAGGTGTGCGGCCCCACAGCGCGAATTCGGTGTGATGTGGGACACTTGACCACATATATGATACATATGACTTGAAACACGCCACCAGCTGTTGGCTGATGGACGCACACGCGCTCGGTTCGTCGTCGCACACGACTCGGGGGAACGAAGGATTTCGGGGGAAGCATGAACGCGCCATCGACGTACGCTCCGCCGTGGGCCAAACCGGTGGCCAGGGCGGTCCATGGCGCGGACACGTCCCTGGCCTACGTGGGCCAGTTCCTCACCTTCGTCTACTACACGATCCGCTACATACCCACCACCTTCGTCCACTACCCACGGCAAACCGTCCGCGCCGTGACCGACCTCGCGTGGGGTCGTGGCGCGGTGATCGTCGGAGGTGGCACAGCCCTGGTCATGGCCGCTCTGGGCATCGCGGCCGGCGCGACCGTAGCGGTGATCGCCCACAGCACCCTCGACCTCGTGGGACTCGGCGCGGTCTCCGGCGCCGCATCGTCGTTCGCGATCACCCGCGAGTTCGCGCCGATCCTCGCCGCGGTGGCCTTCGCGATCCAGGCCGGATGCCGCATCACCGCCGAGGTCGGTTCCATGCGGATCAGCGAGGAGATCGACGCGCTCGAGGTCATCGGCGTGCATGCGATGGCCTTCGTTGTCACCACGCGCGTCATCGCGGGCGTCCTCACCACCATCCCGACCTTCCTCGTCGCACTGGTCGCCAGCTACCTGAGTAGTTCATTGGTCGTCGGGTTCCGCGATGAGTCCGTGGGAGCCTACGAACACTATTTCGACCAGTTCCTGAACTTTCCGGACCTCGTGTCCGCGACGATCAAATGCGTCGTCTTCGTGGTGGCCGTGACCCTCATCCACTCCTATAAGGGCTTCTTCGCCAGTGGCGGCCCGGAAGGTGTCGGGGTCGCCTCCGGTCGGGCCATCCGCGCCAGCCTGGTGTCGATCATGATCCTCGATCTGATCCTCACCGTGGCGTTCTGGGGTATCAACTCTCCGTTCAGTTTCCGAGGCTGATCCGATGGCCGAATTCCGTATTCCCGGGATGTCCGCCGACACGGCGACCTACCGACGACGCGCACTCGCCTTCCTGGCCGCCTCCGTGGTGTTCGTCGGCGCTGTCGTGGTGATCGATCGGGCGATCCCGAGCGACTCGATCCGGATCACCATGTCCACGTCATCGGTGGCCGGTGGTATCCAGCGCGGTGCGTCGGTGGTCCTCAACGGCTCACAGGTCGGCCGGGTGGCTGACGTGACCACGCCGGCACCGGACACCTACGAGATCGCGCTCGATCTCGACCCCGAGCGGATGGGCGCGTCTACCGACATACTCACCGACACAGCGATGGTCAGCTACGCGCCGGAGAATCTCTTCGGTATCGCCGCCGTGGTGCTCTACGGACAGCCCGGAGGCGCCCCGTTGCACGACGGGTCGAGCTTCTCCCCACCGGAACCCGAGGACGCAACCCTCACCACGCTGCTCCACAACCTGAGCGACCTGCAGAACGAGGCGTTCGATCCGTACGTCGGCGGCGTCCTGGACATCGCCAACCAGGCCACCGGCGGTTTGCTGCCCCTATTCGGGGCCATCGGCCAGATCGCCAGCGACATCGCCGACACCCAGGTGGTGACCCCCGCCGAGACCCTCCCGCAGTACACGCAGCTGATCGGACAGGTGCGTGGCGCCGTCGACGACCTGTTGCCGCCGGTCAAACAGATCATGGACTGGCAGGCGCCGCGTGCACCCGGATACCTCGAGGCCTCCGAGAAGGGCCTCTCGGCCACCGCCGGTCCGTTTGTCGACGACCTCACCCGCCTCCTCGGTCCGGATGCGCTCGGGATGACCGCGCCGCTGATGCCGGTGCTCACCGAGATCATCGGTCGGGTCCAGCAGACCTTCCCGGACAGCCGACGCAACGGTATCCAGATCGCCACCCTGATCGAACGTTTACGCAGGTCGCTGCCCGACACCCCCGACGGCCCGGTCCTCAACGTGGACGTCGTGCTCAGGTCGACGCCGGGTCTGGCGGCAGCGTTGCAACTGCCCACCGGTGGATCGGCGGGCCCCCGATGACCAGCTTCCGTCGCGCCCTGGTGTACCTGATCGTCTTCGCGGTGATGACCGTTGCCGGGGGCTTGTTCATCAACAATGCGATCGACCGTCCGGTGTCGAACGTGACCCGCACCTACACCGCCGACTTCACCAATGCCGCCGGCCTCAAGGCGGGCAACGACGTGCGGGTGCGCGGTGCACGGATAGGCAAGGTCACGGCCATCGAGGTGCACCACGCTCCCGGCGACGCGACGAGTGTCGCTCGGGTCGAGTTCGAGCTGTCGGGCGATGCCCGGGTTCATGCCAACAGCACCCTGGCCATCCGCTACCTCAACCTGACGGGCATCCGTTACGTGGACCTGCAGGACCCGGAGCAGCCCGGCGACCCGGTTGGACAGGACGAGATCATCGGCACTGCCTCGACGACGCCGTCGTTCGACGTCACGACGGTATTCCACGGTCTCGCACCGGTGTTCGCGACGATGAGCCCGGAAGACATCAACCACTTCTCGGAGAGCCTGTTGGCCGTGGTGGAGGGCGACGGCTCGAGTTTCAGCGAATTCGTGAGTTCGCTGACATCCATGATGCGGCTGGTCGACAACCGGTCCGAGGTGATCAACACACTCGTCGACAACCTCGCCGAGCTGTCCGGCGCGGTCGACGGTCGCGCCGAGTACATCGATCCGATCATCGGCTACATCTCGCGTTTCGGCACCGTGCTCGCCGAATGGACCCCCGATCTGGAGGATCTCGCCAACCACACGGGCGACCTGCTGGTACAGGCCGACTACCTCCTGGCCGCGCTCGGCGTGCAGCCCAACCGCACCCCCGACGCCGACTTCCTGTTCAACCAGATCAAGCCGATCGGTGAGGCCGCCATCGGACTGCTCTCGCTGTCGCCCGGCATCCTGCAGTCGATCAACTCGGTGCTGCCGGCGACCGACGCGGCACAGGTCGATCGAACATGCTCGGCCGGCGCGGCCGAGATACCTGCCGACGTGAAGCTGTTTCTGCGTGGAAGCCAGGTGACCTTGTGCAAACGATGAACTACGACACCCTCCGCGAGGACGGCACGTCCATGCCCAAGCTGTCGGGCCTCGGTTCGGCGATCCGCGGACTGTGGGACCGGGGCATCGGTCTGGTGAACCGCATGACCGACCACAAGCCGATGTCCAATCGAGGTCGCCGCCGCTCCGAACTGCGGTGGGGCATCGCCGGTGTGGCCGTCACCCTCGTCGCCGCGCTGATCGCGATGGGTGTCTATTGGCTGAGCCCGGGCCATTACCGGGTCGTCGCACAGTTCGACGAGGCCGGACAGATGCGAGTCGGCAACAGCGTCCGAGTCGCCGGTGTGCCGGTCGGCACGGTCAAGAGCATCGAGCTCGCAGGTGACCACGTCGACGTCGAGATGGCCGTGCGGTGGGGTACATACCTCGGCGACCAGACCCGTGCCGACGTCAAGATGCTCACCATCGTCGGCGGCTCCTTCGTCGACCTGACGACCGCGGGCGACCGACCACTGGGTGACGAGCCGATTCCGGCTGCGCGCACCACGGTGCCCTACAGCCTGATGCAGACCTTCCAGACAATCCAGCCCAAGCTGGCGAAGATCGATGCCAACCCGCTGCGCACGACCATGGCCGACTTCGATGAGGCGCTGACCGCCAACCCCGGCGCGCTGCGCACGAACATCGGCGTGATCAGCTCGATGCTCGACAACCTGCAGCAGCGCCAGGATCAGTTCGGCTCGATGCTGCGATTGGCGGCCGACTACGCCGAGCAGATCAACGCCAACGGCGACGTGATCACCCAGATGGCCCGCAACCTCAGCAGCTTCATCTCCGAGTACGCCGTGTTCGCACCACGTCTGAACGTGGTGCTCGAACACACCGGTCTGCTGCTGCAACGACTGCGCGGTCTCGCCCTGCTCTATGACGACGACATCCAACCCTTGATCGATCAGCTCGACGCGATCGGCCGCGACTTCGGACCGGCGCTCCAGCGCTACACGCCGTTGATCGAGCAGGGCCGCGACCTGATCAAGCGGCTGGAAGACATGGTGGCGCCGGACGGTTCCATCGTGATCGACCAGAGCAACCTGGTCCTGTCGTCGGACTACTGCGTACCGATGGTGGGGGTGGCGTGCTGATGCTGGTGAAGATCCTCGGTTCGAAGTGGCTGATCTCCGGTATCTCGATCACGGTGGTGGTCGCGACACTGGCGGGCCTCTACGTCGTTGGCTCCGGACTTACCGGCAAGCAGCAGTACTGCGCGGAGTTCGACGACGCCATCGGGCTGTTTCCCGGCAACCACGTCACCCAGCGCGGTGTCACCGTCGGCACCATCACGTCGGTGGAGCCCGGTCCCGGCACCGCGATAGTGCGGTTCACCGCCGACGGTGCACAGCGACTCCCAGCCGAGGTCAAGGCGGCGACGGTCGCGCCGTCGGTAATCGCCGTCCGGCAACTCGCTCTCATCGGTGACGACACCGACGGCGACACGCTGAGCCCGGACACGTGCATACCGCGCCTGTCGACCAATACGCCGGTGTCGATCTCGGAGTCGCTGGAGAGTATCTCGGTCGTCGCGAAACAACTCACCACCGCGGGCGGGCCCGATCAGCTGAAGAACGTGCTCGGATTCGTCGGCAATCTCGACGACGAACTCGCCGGCACCGGACCCGAGCTCAACGCGTTGATCAAGAAGCTCGCGATGCCCGCGAACAGTCCGATCGACGGCGCGCTCGTGGACACCGCACGCATCGTCGACAGCGTGAGCGCCATGTCCACCGGCCTCGCCGGCAACTGGGACTTCCTCGAGAAGTTCATCACCGAGATCACCGGGGTGATCCAACCTCTGGTCCTGCCGACGGTCGGCAACGTCGTCCGCATCATCGCGGCCGTCCCGGAGACGATCAACCTGCTGACCTACGTCATCTCACACTACGGTCACTTCGTCTGGCCCGCGCTCGACGTCGTGGTGCCGGTCGCGCGCGTGATCGGCGCCGGCATGCGGAACTTCGGCGACATCCTCGGCATCGTCCCGGTCCTCATCAAGGCCTTCGACATCTCCTTCGATCAGAAGTCGTTGGGCCTGCGCATCCGGTACACACCGCCGACCACCCGCATCCCCGCCAAGAATCCAGAGCTGACATGCGCGAACATCAACCGCCTCGTCCCGGGCCAGTGCACCGTCACCGATCCCGACGGGATGCAGGTCGACGCCATCACGATGGCCCTGATGATGACCGGGGCCAAGCCATGAGAATCGTGCCACGTATGCCGCGTCGGACCACCGCACTCCGACTGATCGCGACGCTGATGGCGGGCTGGTTGGTCACGGGGTGTTCGGCCTACACCCACTTCACCCCGGAGGAACTGCCCACACCCCAGTCCGTGCGCACCGGCTGGATGATGAACGTGGAGGTCCCGACCGCCGTCAACCTGCCGCTGCGTTCGCGGGTCGTGGTCAACGGCATCGCGTCCGGTGTGGTGTCCGCTATCGAGCCCGCGACCGGTCACACGGTCGTCCGACTGCTGGTCGATGAGTCGCAGGCGATCTCGGGGCAGGCCACGTTGGAACTCAAGCAGGACACCCTTCTCGGTGACACCTACGTCTCGATCACCAACCCGCCCGACGCCATCAGCTCGGCTCTGCCCCCCGGGGGCACGCTCCCCCAGTCCCAGGTCCAGCGGCCGGTCCAGATCGAACAGCTGATGGCGAGCCTGTCGAACTTCCTCGGCAGCGGCGACCTCATGCAGCTGGGAAGTACCTTCACCACGGTCAACAACCAGTTCCCGCAGGACCCCGCCGAGGTCCGCAAGATCCAGGCCGTGCTGACCGACACCGTGAACACCTGGGCCGACAGCACACAGGACATCACCTCGATCCTGCGCAACGTCACGGCGCTCACCGAGCGGCTCAAGAGTATGAAGGGCACCCTGCAGTTCGCTCTGAGCCCCGAAGGTGCCGGCCAGTTCCGCGCCATGAGCGACACCACCTACCTGGTGGTCGTCCTGGCCCGGCTGTCGCGGGCACTCGGTCCCGCGATGCCACTGGTGCCGGTGCTCACGGGTCTGACACGACTAATCAACACAGTCGTCAAGCCCATCCTCATCCCGGGATGGCCCGGTTCCGACGTGTCCAATGCGGAACTGCTCGTCGACGTCCTCAACGACAAGCTGGTGCCGTATTTCAAGAACGCCCCGGGGCTGAACATGCGGTCCATGGCAATCGAGAACAACGTTTCCGACCGGGAGATCGCCGGCCAGCTCACCAACGTCTTCCGCATGTTGGGAATGACCCGATGAATCCACAGACCATCCGAGAACTGATCCTCAACATCGTTGCGTTCGTCGTCGTGCTGATCTTCGGCGGCGGCTATCTGGCGACACAGGCGTACGACTGGCGGCCGTTCGAGCAGCCGAAGACCGTCCAGATGAGCGTGGCGAACACCGGGCTCATCCTGTCCGGAACCGGCGTGTTCGCGAGCGGGGTACGCATCGGTGATGTCCGTGAGGTCCAACTCGCCCGGCAGGGGGCGACGCTGATCCTCGACTACGACAGCGACCAAGAGATTCCTGTCGACTCCACCGTCGAGATCGGTCTGCAGTCAGCTCTGGGCGAGCCGTACATCAATTTCACCTCGGGCACCTACGCCGGTCCGGCACTGCCCGACGGAGCGGTCATCTCGGCCGAGCAGATCGACGAACCCGAGTCGATCCCCGGGATCTTCGATGAAATCTCGACGATGTCGACCGCAATCGCCGCCGGCCCCATGGCTGGCGTGCTGAAGACGGTCTCGGAGGCACTCGACGGAACCGAGCCGTCGCTGGGCCGCATCAGTGACGGCACCCGGCTGGTAGCGGCCCTGTTGCTGTCGCGGTCCGAACAGCTGCGCAGCATGTTCTCCAACACCCAGATCTACACGGCAAATCTCGGGTGGATCGTCGATACCCTCCCACAGTTCTCCCGCGGACTCGATCAGGTGGTCACCGAATTCCAGGGCGCACTGCACGCGACCGCCCACCTGGTCAACAGCACCGATCTGCACGATTCGATCATGAACACGCTGCACCCGTTCTTCGAGCAATTCAACCCCTACCTGGAGAAGACGATTCCCCCGGTGATGGATGCCGTCGGCCCACTGATGCCGATCGTGACCGCACTCAACCAGACCCTGCCGCAGATCAACATGAGCGAACTGCTGGCACGTGCGCTGGAACTGTTCGGTGCCGGCGACGGCATGCGACTGGTGATCACCCAGCCGAACTGAGACATCGAGACATACCCGCGTAGCGAAAAGGAGATCGGCTGTGGCCGAGAACAACACGTCCACCGAGGACAAGCACGACAACGCCGACGCCGATCGCATCGAGCCGGCGGACACCGAGGCGTCCGAGACCACGACAGGCGACACCGTCGAGAACACCGGCACCGTAGAAAAAGCCGGCACCGTAGAAAAAGCCGACACCGACGGCCCCACCCCCGCCGGCCCGAAGCCGAGTGCCGAGCACGCGCCGGCACGTGCCGGTAAAGCCAAACGCCAGCTGTCCATCTCGTTCGGCACGCTCGGCATCTCACTGCTCATCGTGGCGCTCGTCGCCGCCCTCGGGACGTTCATCTACCGGGACGTGTCCGCACGCAACGACCTCGACGCCATGACGTCGGAGGCCGCCGATTCGGCGAAGGCCGAAGATGTCGCCGCTCGCTACGCCGTGGCCGCCGCCACCCTGGACTACCAGGATCTGACCCCCTGGATCGCAGCGATGAAGGACGGCGTGAGCCCGGAACTGCAGAAGAAATACGACGTCATCGGTCAGGCCATGGAGCAGATCATCACACCCCTGCGGATGCAGACCACGGCCGAACTGGTACTGGCCAAGACCCAGGAGGTCAACGGCGACATGTTCCGCGTCGACGCCGTCGTCGACGTCGACACCAAGAGCGTGCAAACCCCCGACGGCGGCAGTGCCGTCGCGGTGTACACCGTGACGCTGGACCGATCGCAGGACTGGCTGATCACCGAGGTCGGCGACCCGACCGGCGCGATCCCCGGCGGATTGGGTGAGGCAGCACCGGATTCGGGCGCACAGGATTCGGGCGCACAGGAATCGGCTCCCGCCCCGTCGCCGGCACCTGGGGGCTGAGCGATGACGATGAGCCGAGCCTCACGCAGCCCCGCCCTCGACGCCTTCTCCGCCAATTTCTCCGACAACGCGCTCGGCCCGGTGCGGACACTCGGCCGCACATTCCGGCTGTCGATCGTCGCGATGCTCCAGATGGCGCTCGACCTCGTCCGCGGTCAGCTCAAGGTCCGCGAGGCCGTGGTCATGGCCTGGTATCTGGTGAGTGTCACCGCGTTGCCGGCCTTCCTGATGGCCATCCCGTTCGGCGTGATCGTGACCATCCAGATCGGCAACATCATCAACCAGCTGGGTGCTCAGTCGCTATTGGGCGCCGCATCCGGATTCGCCGTCATCCAGCAGGCCGCACCGCTGGCCGCCGGGATTCTGCTCGGCGGGGCAGGTGCCTCGGCGATTGCCGCCGACCTCGGCGCGCGCACGGTCCGCGAGGAAATCGACGCCATGCGCACCATGGGTGTCGACCCCATCCAACGGCTGGTGGTACCCCGGGTGATCGCCGCCGCGGTGGTGGCACCGCTCCTGGCGATCTTCATCGTGGTGGTCGGTGTTCTCGCCGCCTTTTATCTCGCAGTCACCATGCAGGGTGTCGGGCCCGGCAGCTACTGGCAGTCGTTCGGCTCCTTCGCCTCACAGCGCGACATGCTGCTCGCGATGGTCAAGGCGTCCATCTTCGGGGTGATCATCGCGGTCATCGGTTGTCAGCGCGGGCTCGAGGCGAAGGGCGGGCCACGCGGCGTGGCCGACGGTGTCAACGCCACGGTGGTGGTCTCGACGGTGGCGATCATCGGAGTGAACTTCGTCATCACGTTGATCTACACGGTCTTCTTCCCGCTGCAGATCGGCTGAACCACCGGATGTTTGACCGTCCATGCCATCCGCGCACCTGCCATGCATCCGCGCTTGTCGAGACATGCGCGGATGCGTGGCAACCGCGCGGATGATGTGGCCGGCCTGGCACACTGTCTGCCATGTCCGCCTTCTTGATTCGTTCGGCGTTCACCGGGTTCGCCCTGTGGATCGCGACCCTGATCGTGCCGGGCCTGGACTTCGTCGGGGGTTCGACGGGTTGGCAACAGTTCGGCATCGTCGTGGTCGTGGCGTTGATCTTCGGTGTCGTCAACGCCTTCATCAAACCGATCGTGCAGATTCTGTCGATCCCGCTCTACATCCTGACGCTCGGCCTCATCCATGTGGTGATCAACGCATTCATGCTGGAGATCACCGCCTGGATCACCCGCAACACCACCCACTGGGGTCTCGAGGTCGACAGTTTCTTCTGGTCGGCGATCTTCGGGGCGATCGTGATCTCGATCGTCGGGTGGATGCTCGGGCTGTTGATGAAGGAGTCGGTGTGAACCGGCCGCGCCCGCTGCGGGCCGCCGCGGCCGTCGTCGGGGTCGTCGCGCTGCTGTTTCTCACGGCGTGCGGCGATGGTGGTGGCAGCGGCAGCGACCCGCGGACGGTGACTGTCAACGGCAGCGGTGAGGTGACCGGTGTGCCCGACACATTGCGCGCCGACATCGGTGTCGAGGCAACCGGCCCCGACGTCTCGAGCGCGCTCAACGAGTCGAGTGCACAGGTCCGCAAGGTCACCGACGCGGTGGTCGAGGCCGGGGTCGAACGCAGCGACATCCAGACCCAACAGGTGAATCTGTCTCCGCGCTACACCAACCCCGCGCCGGGCACCTCGGGCGAGATCACCGGCTATCAGGCGACCAACACCATCCGGGTCACCATTCGCGACATCGGAACGGCTTCGGATGTCCTCGCCGCGGCAGCCACCGCCGGCGGCGACAACACCCGAATCAGCAACGTCGCCTTCGCCATCGACGACGACTCGGAACTGATGAAACAGGCGCGCGAAGCGGCCTTCGACGATGCGCGCGCCCGTGCCGAGCAGTACGCGTCGCTGGCCGGCGACTCGCTGGGTAAAGTCCAGACGATCACCGAATCGACCAGCGGTCAGCAGCAACCGACCTCGGTGCAACGTGATTCGGCCGTGGCGGCTGCTCCGGTCCCGATCGAACCGGGCGAGCAGACCCTCACCTTCTCGGTGACGGTCACCTACGCGTTGAGCTGAGTTCGTCGGCGATCTCGTCGGCCCACTGCCGGATCGCGTCCCAGTCCCGCGCGTCCCGGTAGGCCTGCGGGGTGTTGCGGGCGACGGATTTCTCCATGAAGCCGTGCGGGTCGTCGGAGACCTTGCCCGCGAACACCATGTGTCCGCGCATCCCGGCCGCCTCGGCGAGTTCGAGGACTTTGTGCGGTTCGAGCCACCGCGAGTCGTCGTCGAGTTGTTCGGCGGCATGCTCACCGGTCGGTCCGGAACTGAAGATCCACAGCGGCATGGTGGCCAGAACGTCGTGGTTGTGGGCCAGGAAGTCGCGTGCGTGTTTGCGCCAACGACCCGTGTACACCGCACTGCCCAGGATCACCGCCTGATACCCCGCACAACCGGCCTGCGCCGCCTCGACGCAGTCGGCGTCGAGGCCACGGGTGCGCAGTTCGGCGGCGATCGCCTCGGCGATCTCGGCGGTAGCGTGATGCTTGCTGGCATATGCCACGAGAACCTTCGACATGTGACCATCGTCACCCTGCAGCCCGACGACGACCAGAGCAGAAGGTCCCGACTGTCGCCGCACGACCGGCGCGGGTGGCCGTGCCGGCCTCGTGGCAGGCTGGTGCGCATGCGTGCAGTGATCCAACGGGTGAGTCGGGCGTCGGTGGCCGTCGATGACAAAACGGTCGGCGAGCTCGATCTCTCCGACGGCCGGCACGGCCTCGTCGCACTTGTCGGAGTCACCCACGACGACACATCCGCGCACGCCGCCACGCTGGCGGACAAGATCTGGCGGCTGCGCATCCTCGACGGAGACGACACACAGGCGTCGGCCGCCGACCTCGACGCACCGATCCTGGTGATCAGTCAGTTCACGCTGTATGCGAACACCGCGAAGGGCCGACGGCCGTCGTGGAACGGGGCCGCGCCGGGGTCGGTGGCCGAACCGCTCGTCGATGCGGTCGTCGACACGCTGCGCGAGCTGGGCGCGACGGTCGCCACCGGCCGCTTCGGTGCGCACATGGAGGTCTCCCTGGTCAACGACGGGCCGGTCACATTGATCGTCGACGTCTGATCAGGCCTCCGAGCATCGGTAGGCTGACCACGTGGGACGTATCACCACCCGTCGGCGGGTAACCAGGATTCGGCGTAACGCACCGCCATCGGCGCGCGCCGACGTGCTCGCCGTCGAGGAGCCGCTCGAGATCCGCGTCAACGGTCGCCCGTTGGTCGTCACCATGCGCACACCCGGCAATGACGTCGATCTGGCGTTCGGCTTTCTCGTGTCCGAAGGGGTGATCACCCGCGGCGATCAGGTCGAGGGCGCCCGCTATTGCGCCGGCGCCAACAACGATGGCGTCAACACCTACAACGTGCTCGATGTCGCACTGATTCCGGAGGTGCCGCCGCCGGCACCGGAGCTGGCACGCAGCTTCACCACCACCAGTGCGTGTGGGGTGTGCGGCAAGGACAGCATCGACGCGGTGACCACCCGATCTGCTTTTCATCCCGCATCCGACCCGCTCATCGTCGAGCCCGAGTTCCTGCTGGACCTTCCGACGCGGCTACGTGCAGGGCAGTCGGTGTTCGACAAGACCGGTGGGCTGCACGCGGCGGCGCTCGTCGACGCCGCATCCGGCGACATCGTGGCACTCCGTGAGGATGTGGGGCGCCACAACGCGGTGGACAAGGTGATCGGTTGGGCGGCCGCCGCGCAACGACTTCCCTTGCGCGGGCACATTCTTCAGGTGTCCGGTCGCGCCAGCTTCGAGCTCGTGCAGAAGGCGGCGATGGCGGGGATACCGATGTTGTCGGCGGTATCGGCGCCGTCGTCGCTGGCCGCGGACCTGGCCGATGAACACGGCATCACCCTTGTCGGTTTCTCCCGCGGCGAGTCGATGGTGCTCTACACGCGTGCCGATCGGGTGCAAACCCGGGCGACGGTGACATCGTCCCCTTGAGCTGAGGTCGTGCAGACCCAGAACAACTGCACCATCATGTCCGTTTTCGAACTGACCCTCGATCCCGGCGAGCACATCATCGCCGAGGGCGGCGACGTCGCCTGGCTCACACCTCGTTCGACATGGTGACGTCCCCCGGCGTTCGGCTCCGGCGGCGAGAACGGTTTCACGGGGGTCTCGAACGGATGCTCGGCGGCGGACAGTTGTTCCTGTCGAAGGACACACCGCCGTCGCACGGGGGTTCTGTCGCCCTCGCGGCCAGTATGCCCGGCGAGATCCAGCATCTCCAGATCTCCGCGGCAGACCAGTTCATGGTGCGGAGCGGCTCCTTCGTGGCCAGCACCAACGACATCGAGGTATGGGTGGGGCTGCAGCGCAAACTCGGAGTCGGTGTCTTCGGCAGCGCGGGCCGGCCCTGGTTACAGTCGATGACACCGGACAAACTCGCCGCCGCCCTGGAGCCCTATCTGCCCAAGGAGAACTCGTCGTCGGTGCCGTCGGGCGCCAATTGAGTCCTGCATAGTCGAGATGGTCGCGACCCGTCCGTGGGTCGAAGAGCACGGGTCAATCGAACGCTCCTGCAGGTGCCACGCCCGTTCTGCGACAACCACGCACTCGATCACCCACCGAAACACCCATGTAGTAGCCCCAGGTGGCCTCCGACCCATCTCTGCGCAAGCCCGAGCGGGTCACCAGATGTTCACGCAGCTTCGACATGCCGCACGGATCGGAGCGAAGGTCGCTGGTCATCGACGGCGAGAAGCAGTCGAGAATACGCGCCTTACCGAATATCTATTCCTCGCGTCACACCAGCTCGTGGCCGTCGCGCAGGTCCGTCGATCTGTACCGCACGCCGGCTACCGCCGAGAATGCTCGTGCAAGGTCTCGAACAGAACGCCGAGGCCACCGTCAGGTCCGCCATCAACCACTCTTGCGTTTGCGAATGGCGACTGCGCCCACCTCGGCGCGCTTACGTTGACGCTGCGCTTTCAGTGCCAGACGTTTTTGCTTGGAACTGGTCTTCTTCTCCGCCATCGTTACCTCAATGCCGAAAGTGATCGCGGATAAAATCCGCTCCCTCGAGACCATAGCCGAGAATCCCACAAAGTCCAGGCGGGCCCAGGCGCAGTGGCGCAGGTATACGAAAATCGACATTCATTTCCTACCAGTGAATTTCCCGATCATCCCGCGCACGACGAGCGACTGGCTTTTTCTTTTTTATGGGCTAGTGTCCATGGCACCCGCACCAGAAAAGGAGTGAGTGGCCGTGAAAGCGGTTGTGATGGAGTGTCGTATCCGAGTGTGTGCGTCGCGAGCTCGTCGCGATGCTTTCGTCGAGGCCGCAATCGAACAAGCCGCCGAGGCGTTTCCGCATCCGACCATGCGCTCGTGCGTGGTCGAGGAGAAGGCGTCTCGGATGCTCGCGCGGCAGTGGACTCAGGCCAATTCGAGCCGCGAAGAACCATGTCCGTCGACCTACGACATCTGCCTGGCCTTCGCTGACAGTTCTGGCAGACTCACCGCCGCGCGGTTGGAGAGCTTGTCACGCGACCTCCTGAGGACACTCGATTCGTCTACACACCAGTCGATGTCGGCCGAGGAGACCATTCCTTGGATTCTGACGCTGGTGTCGAGCACCGATCGGCGCGGACGGCGAGACATCGCCTTGCGCCATCCCGCCCTGGGACTGTCGACGTTGGCCCCCATGGTCGTCGGCTGAACGCGAATCTTCGAATTCATAATCCGTTGCAGTTATAGGAGAGATGTGACAATCGTGGAAACCATGTGGCCCGAGACTCGGCCCCGCGCTGAACTACATGACGAGGTCAATCGACTTTCGCAGGAGCGGATCACGGCGCATGCGGCGATGGTCGAACTACGCAGCGTGGGCGATCTCGAAAACAACGACGACTACCATCGCGCAGTACGCGTAGTCGAGATGCTCGACGCCCAACTCGTCCGCGTACGATCAATGCTCGCGTCCTCCAGCGACGGTTGGTCGATCCGGTCCGACGATCCGGGCCGCGCGCAAGAGGGATCAATCGTGACAGTGTCCTTCGATGACGACGTCGATGATGTCGCGCGTATTCATGTCGGCGATCCGACCCAAGAGCCGTTCGTCGGTGTCGAGACCTGCTCACCCGACTCCCCGCTGGGGCAGGCTGTTTTGGGATCTTCTGTGGGCGAGCGACATTCGTACCGCCTTCCCAACGGCACGGTCAGTACCATCACCATCCTGGAGTGTGTTCAACCAAGCTGAACGTGCGCGCCGTCCAAGGTTTCTGAATCACCCGGCGAGCGAGATCGCGCTCACTGTGATCACCGCGAGTTGCCAGCCGGCAACCGTGGTACTCGGGGCCCTCACCGAGGACGGCGCACGCCGCGATTCGCCCGAAACCACGTCGGAGCCTGGCGTGCACATGTTCTCACTCGGGGACCCGCGTAGGACCGATACACTGCCTGCCGGCGAGCAGGTGGTGATCGTCTGTCCGGTTCCCGCTGCGTCATCAACTCTCCTGCCGTCGAGCTGGCGGAAACGAATCACTATGTTCCGCCATCGATCTCGAATGGTGACCACTGCCGGCGATGTCGCGGCCGCGGCGGAATCGTGTCGACTGCTCGTCATGTCAGACGGACGGGGCCGCTCGAGGCGGGAGCGTCTCGAGTTCACCGAAGAGCTCGCCCGGGCGATCACGTATCACGCGGAGATCAATGGCGGCAGAGTTGAATCGATGTCCGCAATCATGATCGACGGCGCGTCGGTGTCGGTGGATCGTGGGCTGGATCTGCTGTCGAGGTGGTGCCGTATACCTCGGAGCAGGTTCTGCATCACAAGCACGGAGATGGACTCGACGAACTCGATCTTTACCCCTGGATGAGGTCGGTGGTAGTCGGCGAGCACAGCCGGTAAGTCCACCGTCGTGAACGTCTGCGCATGCCCGACGGTCGACTGGTCGATCACACCCCGCACCGGCGCCCGGGTGCGTGACGATGGTCATGTCGTCTGGGATTCTGTCGACCGATAGGCTCGCGAGGAGCTGTCGCCTCACCACATCGCGTAGGAAGGCGACGACAGACAGATTTTGACAGGAGGTCGCGCAGACGTGACGAGACTCGACGGAAAGATCAGCGATCTCTACGACGAGGTCGTCGCCCGCAATCCGGGCGAGGCAGAGTTCCACCAGGCGGTGCACGAGGTCTTCGACAGCCTCGGGCTGGTGTTGGCACAGCATCCGCACTACGCAGATGCCGGCATCATCAAGCGGCTCTGCGAACCGGAACGTCAGATCATCTTCCGCGTTCCGTGGGTGGACGACGACGGGAGAGTCCAGATCAACCGCGGGTTTCGCGTGGAGTTCAATTCTGCGCTCGGACCATACAAGGGTGGCCTCCGCTTTCACCCCACTGTGTACCTGGGCGTCGTGAAGTTCCTCGGCTTCGAGCAGATCTTCAAGAACGCTCTGACCGGTCTGCCCATCGGCGGCGGCAAGGGGGGCGCCGATTTCGACCCCAAGGGGCGCTCGGACGGTGAGGTGATGCGTTTCTGCCAGTCCTTCATGACCGAGCTCTACCGGCACATCGGCGAGTACACCGATGTACCGGCCGGGGACACCGGCGTAGGCGGCCGAGAAATCGGATATCTCTTCGGTCAGTACAAGCGGATCACCAACCGCTATGAGTCGGGAGTGCTCACCGGCAAGGGGCTTGCATGGGGCGGCTCCCAGGTGCGTACCGAGGCGACGGGCTACGGCGTCGTCTACTTCGTCCAAGAGATGTTGGCCGCGTCGGGAGCGCAGTTCGAAGACCGACGGGTCGTGGTATCCGGCTCCGGCAACGTGGCACTTCATGCGATCGAGAAGGTGCAGCAGCTCGGTGGACACGTCGTGGCATGTTCGGACTCCAATGGCTATGTCATCGACGACAAAGGGATCGACCTCGCCGCGTTGAAGCAGGTGAAGGAAGTCGAGCGCGGACGCATCTCCGACTATGTGGAGCATCGCGGCGAGAGCGCCCGCTCGGTCACCTCCGGGTCCATCTGGGACGTGCCCGCTGACATCGCGATCCCCTGCGCCACCCAGAACGAACTCGATGCCGACGGCGCACAGGCGCTGATCGACAATGGTTGCCAGATCGTGGCCGAAGGCGCGAACATGCCGTGCACGCCCGATGCGATTCGCGCTTTCGCTCGCGCGGGCGTGCGGTTCGCCCCCGGAAAAGCCGCCAACGCGGGGGGCGTCGCCACGAGCGCACTCGAGATGCAGCAGAACGCTTCTCGCGATTCCTGGAGCTTCGAGCACACCGAGGATCGTCTCTCCGACATCATGAGCGCGATCCATCACACCTGTCTGGCCACCGCCGATGAGTACGGCGTTCCGGGCGACTACGTCCTGGGCGCCAACATTGCGTCTTTTACCCATGTGGCCGACGCGATGCTCTCGCTGGGTGTGATCTGAGACGATGACCGACGAGGATGCCCTATCGTCCATACGTCGATGGCACGACTCAGGTGGCGTCGTCGAGATTCTGTCGCTACGGCACGACGAAGCGGTCGTGTCACTGCGAACCTGTGACGCGGGCGAAGAGATGACTCGGCTACGCAGTACCGACCCCGCGGTCCTGCGATGGATCGACCAACATATCGGGGATGACTCTCGATCCGAATAGACGTTCTCGATGATCGCGGAGTACCCGTCGGCGATCGTGCGTGGATTGAGGTCGTTGGCCAGGGAGGTGACGACGGCGCCCCTGGCGGCCAGGTGTCATCAACGATGGCAAGGTTCTCGACCTGCGCAGGACAATCTGGGTTGCAGCCCATTCGCAGCGACGAGGCACCATCAGTCGCCGCCGCGCGAGGCCGCCAACCGCACCAGCTGACGCGGAGTCGCATCGGGAAGATACGCCCTGCTGATCGCCACGCCGATACGCGGAAGGTCGGCCTCGTCGCGATAGGCGAGGTACACCGCCTCATAGCGTGGATTGAACTTCTTCTTGAAGACATGTAGCGATCGAAAGCCGTAGAACGGTTCCATCGCCGCACCGAGACTGTCCAGCACCCGATCCATCCGCTCGGGCTCCGGCGCGTCCTCACTGTGCGCCAACGGTGCGCCGGACAAGGAAATGAACTGTGCCCCTTCGCCAGAGAAGATCACCGCAGACGACGCGATCAGATACTCGATGACCGGCCCGAAGCCGTCGGTCCGTCGACGCATGATGTCGAGGGTCCATCCGTGGACCTCGCCACCGGGGGCGTAGACCGGCAGCCACGACAGCACACCGTGCACACTGCCCTCGTCGTCGAGCGCCAGCGCCACCCGCACCTCGGGATCCATCGCCTCGTCGACGCTGCCGAGCGTGAAACCCATTTCCGGCAGCCCCTTGTCCCCCACCCATTCCTCGGAGATGGCCCGGACCTGCGCTTTGATGGAGAACGGTTCGGCGGACAGATCCGTCACCCGGCATGAGATCGACTGCTTTTTGGCCTTGTTCAGCGCCGACCGCACGTGCTGCCACTTCTTGCCGGTGAACGCGAGGTCGGTCAGGTCGACGATCGTGTCCTCGGCGATCTGCACGCTGCGCCAGCCCAGTTCCTCTGCCGCACGGGCGGTGTCCGCACCGACCGAGAACCAGCAGGGCGTCTTCCCGCTCCGCTCCGCAAGATCGATGAAACCCTGCACGGTCGGCAGCAGCTCGTCGTCATCACACACGGGATCGGCCAATGCCAGCAGGGTGCCCATGTGGCTCTGATACGCCACCACACCGGACCCGTTCGCGGAGAACAGGTAATCGTTTCCGGGCCAGGTGATCATCCACGACATGGTGCCGCCACCGTGCTCGCGCACCAGGTCCTTGACGGCGGCGACCGGATCGTCGCCGGCAGGCCCGTCGTACTTGACCCGCCACGGCACCCGGAAGGCGAACCGCCCGGGGATCAGGATGGCCAACTCCACGGCCCACAGCAGTGACGTCCCCATGGTCACGGAGCCCTCGGAGTCGAAATCCCTCGTCACGGCGAGCAGCACCAGGACCAGGACGGTGATACTGACGGTGAGCGAACCCACCACCACGGCAACCCACCACGCCCACCGGCGGCCGCGCCGGAGTTGATCGGCGATGAGCACGTTGATGACGACGCCGATCAGGATGGACCACAGGGAGTCGTCGTCGGCGGCGTCGGTCGGCCCGAATGGGCCGTCGGTGGGGAACATCCACACCACCAGACTCGCGGCCGCGATGACCAGCACACCAATGCAGGCGAGCAGTCGGACCTCTCGTCGGGTCCGGGCGAAGAACCCGTGTTCGTCAGTGCTGAACCATTTCTCACCGATCGAGAGCGTCACCACGACCGCCACCACATACTGCGTGGTCGCCAACGTCCCTTCGAAGAGAAACGTGATGGCGACCGCCGCGGCCAGCAGCGCTCGCAGCCGAAGTCGCCACGGCGAGCGCAGGGTCGCCGTCGCGACCGCGACGGCGCAGATCACCATCGTCATGGCGCCGGTGGTCCGTGTGTCGGCCAGTTGCTCGGCCCATCCCCAGGACAGCCCACCACGGGTCAACAGCCACAACGCAATCGCGCAGATCAGCTCGGCCAGCACGAAACCACCGATGGCGACCATCGACACCCGAACGGTCCCCAAACGCCATTCCGCCCAACCGATCCCGACAGCCACCGCGATCAGCGCGACCACATATGTGCCGGGGCTCGTCTCCACCACGCCGGACGACAGCAGCGTCCACCACCGGAGATCGCCGAGCGACGGCAGACCGAATGCCACATCGGAGTACCAACTCTTCTCCGGCGCCCGCCCCCACAACGATCCGGTGGTGACACCGACGATGAGGATCAGCGACCACAGACCGATGGTGAATGGGACGCGGCCGACAATTCGCCGGGCATCGGACATCCTTGCGCGGACACCACCGGCGATGTCTGCGTTTGCCGCGGTTTCCTCGGTCGTGACCATCGCCCACCGTCCGGTCCAGGTTTCGTCTGGAGGTCAGCCTAGCAACGCATCACCCGGTTCACCTGCGTTCCGGCGCAGGTGAGCGATCAGTTCGGGCGTGTGGTGAGGATCCGCGGACCGTCGCCGGTCACCACGACGGTGTGCTCCCAGTGCGCTGCGCGCGACCCGTCGTCGGTGACGACGGTCCAGTCGTCGTCGAGGACCGATGTCTCGGTGGTACCCAACGTGAGCATCGGCTCGATGGCCAGCGTCGAACCGATCACCAACCGCGGACCGCGATTGGGTTTGCCCTCATTGGCGAGGAACGGCTCCATGTGCATCTCTCGGCCGATCCCGTGACCGCCGTACCCGGCGACGATGCCGAAGGAACGCCCGAACTTCTGTTCGGCGGCACGGGTACCGAGTTCGATGGCATGCGAGATGTCGGTGAGCCGGGCGCCGTCGACCATGGCGGCGATACCGGCCTCCATCGACAGACGCGTGGCCTCGGACAGTTCCGCATCCGCGGTGGAGAGCTCCCCCACCCCGAACGTCCATGCCGAGTCACCATGCCAACCATCGAGAATGGCGCCGCAGTCGATGGACACCAGGTCGCCTTCGGCGAGGACCACATCCGTCGACGGGATGCCGTGGACCACTACCTCGTTGACCGAGCTGCAGATCGATCCGGGAAAGCCGTGGTAGCCCTTGAAGGACGGGATCGCCCCGGCATCCCGGATCACCGACTCGGCGACCTCGTCGAGATCCAGGGTGGTGGCCCCGACCGTCGCGGCCGCGCGCACCGCAACGAGGGCGGCGCCGACGACCGCGCCGGCCGCCGCCATGGCGTCGACCTCACCGGGCGTCCGGAACGGCACAGGTTTGGGTTTACGAAAAGCCATGAGCAGATGGGCTACGGTGCCGTGGTGCCGATCAGGACACGCCCGCACCCAGCGCGCTGAGCACACGCTGGTGGACGTCCTGCACGTCGCCGACGGCGTCGATGGTCTTGACCTCGTCGCCGTAGTACTCGAGCAACGGTGCGGTCTCCTTGGTGTAGACCGCCATCCGGTTGCGGATCACCTCTTCGGTGTCGTCGGCGCGGCCACGGGCCATCATCCGCTCCACCACGACGTCGGTGTCGACGACGAACGACAGCACGGCATCGAGGCCGGTGTCGAGCTTGGCGAGAATGTCTTTGAGTGCGTCGGCCTGCTCGGTCGAGCGCGGGAATCCGTCGAGGATGAATCCCTTGGCGGCATCGGGCTCGCCCACCCGGGCACGCACCATGTCGACCGTGATCTCCGAGGGCACCAGGTCACCGGCATCGAGATAGCGCTTGGCCTCGATGCCGACCGCGGTTCCCTGGGAGATGTTGGCACGGAACAGGTCACCGGTGGAGATGTGCGGGATGCCGATCGCCTCGGACAGCAGTTCCGCCTGGGTACCCTTGCCGGCGCCGGGGGGGCCGAGAATGACGAGTCTCACTTGAGGAATCCTTCGTACTTACGTTGCATCAATTGACTGTTGACTTGCTTCATCGTGTCCAGACCCACACCGACCATGATCAACACGGCCGTGCCCCCAAATGGCAAGTTCTGCACACCACCGCTGTTACCGATCTCGAGGAACAGGTTGGGCAGTACGGCGATGATACCCAGGTAAATCGACCCCGGCAGTGTGATGCGGCTCAACACATAGCCCAGGTAGTCGGCGGTCGGCTGGCCCGGACGGATTCCCGGGATGAAGCCGCCGTACTTCTTCATGTCCTCGGCGCGCTCCTCCGGATTAAAGGTGACGGCGACGTAGAAGTACGTGAAGAAGATGATCATCAGGAAGTACACGACGATGTAGACCCAGCTCCCCGGGTCGGTGAGGTACTCGCTGATGTAGCGCTGCCAGGTGGACTGTTCGCCCGCGGGATCCTGGGTCAGCTGCAAGATGAGCTGCGGAAGATACAGCAGCGATGAGGCGAAGATCACCGGGATGACGCCGGCCTGGTTGACCTTCAGCGGCAGATACGTCGACGATCCGCCGTACATCTTGCGGCCCACCATGCGTTTGGCGTACTGCACCGGGATGCGGCGCTGGCCCTGCTCGATGAACACCACGCCGGCGACGATGAGCAGCGCCGCAACGCAGACCAGGCCGAACACCAGTCCCCCACGGGTGTCCAGGATGTTTTTGCCCTCGGCCGGGATTCGGGCGGCAATACCGGCGAAGATCAGCAGCGACATGCCGTTGCCGACACCGCGCTCGGTGATGAGCTCGCCGAACCACATGACCACACAGGCGCCGGCAGTCATCACCAGCACGATGATGGCCAGACCGAAGATCGACTGGTCGTTAATGATCTGGTCGCCGACTGAACAGTCGGCCAGTAGCTGTCCGCGATCGGCGAGTGCGACGATGCCGGTGGACTGCAGCAGGGCCAGCGCCACCGTGAGGTAGCGGGTGTACTGCGTCATCTTGGCCTGGCCGGACTGACCTTCCTTGCGCAGCTGCTCGAAGCGTGGGATCACCACCGTCAGCAGCTGCACGATGATGCTGGCGGTGATGTAGGGCATGATGCCGATCGCGAACACGGACAGCTGCAGCAGCGCGCCGCCCGAGAACAGGCTGATCAGCGAGTAGATGTTGGCCGAGTCGCCCTGCGACACCTCATCGAGGCACGCTCGTACGGCCTGATAATCGACGCCGGGCGATGGGATGGTCGCTCCCAACCGGTACAGCACGATGATGCCGATGACGAAGAGGATCTTCTTCCTCAGATCGGGCGTCCTAAAGGCCGCGACGAGGGGGGAAAGCACTAACTCCTCCTAGGAACGACCACGCGACGAGGACTCGCATCCCCCACGTGCTCGGCAATCGACGTTGATCGAAGCGTCAAGACAACGCTTGAACTCTAACAGTCACGTCATCGGCGCTCGTCAGCGCGACGGCCCGGTGTCCGGCTTGTCCGACGTGACACGACGGACGGCTGCACGGAAGTCCGTGAAGCCGTCCGTCGGTCAGCGGTGACGACTCAGAGTTCGGTCGCGCTGCCGCCGGCAGCCGCGATCTTCTCCTTGGCCGAAGCCGTGAACTTGTTGGCGGTGACGTCGACCTTCACGCCGAGGTCCCCGTCGCCGAGCACCTTGACGAGCTGGTTCTTACGAACCGCACCGGCGGCGACGAGCTCGTCGACACCGATGGAGCCGCCCTGCGGGAACAGCCGTGCGATATCGCCCACGTTGACGACCTGGTACTCGACCCGGTTGTTGTTCTTGAAGCCCTTGAGCTTCGGCAACCGCATGTGGATCGGCATCTGGCCACCCTCGAAGGCGGCGGGCACGTTCTTACGCGCCTTGGTTCCCTTGGTGCCGCGGCCTGCGGTCTTACCCTTGGACCCCTCACCGCGACCCACACGGGTCTTCTCGGTCTTCGCGCCCGGAGCGGGGCGAAGGTGATGGAGCTTGATTGTCATTACTTGACCTCTTCGACTGTCACGAGGTGCCGAACCACGTTGATGAGGCCGCGGTTGATCGGGGTGTCCTCGCGGGTGACCGACTTGCGGATGCCCTTCAGTCCGAGGGTCCGCAGGCTGTCACGCTGGTTCTGTTTGGTACCGATGGTGCCCTTGATCTGGGTGATCTTCAGCTCTGCCATCACTCTCACGCTCCCTGGCCCGCGCGCGCCCGCAGCATGCCCGCGGGTGCGACATCTTCGATCGGCAGACCACGACGCGCGGCGACCTCCTCCGGCCGCTGCAACATCTTCAGCGCGGCAACGGTGGCGTGGACCACGTTGATCGCGTTGTCGCTGCCGAGGCTCTTGGCGAGCACGTCGTGCACGCCCGCGCACTCCAGCACGGCACGCACCGCGCCACCGGCGATCACACCGGTACCGGGGCTGGCCGGACGGAGCATCACGACACCGGCGGCGGCCTCACCCTGCACCGGGTGGGTCACCGTGCCGCCGATCAGCGGCACGCGGAAGAAGTTCTTGCGAGCCTCTTCGACGCCCTTCTGGATCGCGGCCGGGACTTCCTTGGCCTTGCCGTAGCCGACACCGACCATGCCCTGGCCGTCGCCGACCACCACGAGTGCGGTGAAGGAGAAGCGACGGCCACCCTTCACCACCTTCGAGACACGGTTGATGGCGACCACGCGCTCGAGCTGGTTGCGATCCTCGCGATCACGGCCGCCGCGGTCGTCGCGACGACCACGGCCGCGACGCTCGCCGCGCTGGTCGTTGTTGCCGCCGGTGGCGGCGTTGTTGTCGTTTCCGGCGGGTCCGTTTCCGCCGTCACGCTGACGTCCGGGCATCAGAGGTTCCCTCCGGTCATGGTGGTGTAGCTGGTGTAGATGGTCATCAGAAGGTCAGCCCTCCCTCGCGGGCGGCGTCGGCGAGTGCGGCGATCCGGCCGTGGTACTCCTTGCCACCACGGTCGAACACGACGGTCTCGACGCCAGCTGCCTTGGCACGGGCGGCGATCAGTTCGCCGACCTTGCGGGCCTGCGCGGACTTGTCGCCACCGGCGGCGCGAACGTCGGCCTCGATGGACGACGCCGCGGCCAGGGTCTTGCCGGCCAGGTCGTCGATCAGCTGCACGTGGATGTGGCGCGAGCTGCGCTTGACCGACAGACGCGGACGCTCGGGGGTGCCGCTGACCTTCTTGCGCAGACGGAAGTGCCGGTTGGCGGTCGCGGTGCGACGACGCGTCGACACGTCCTTGCCCAGGGGCTTGCGAACAGTTTTGGTTGCTGTATCACTCATGGCTTACTTACCCGTCTTTCCGACCTTGCGACGGATCTGCTCACCCTCGTAGCGAATGCCCTTGCCCTTGTAGGGGTCCGGACGACGCAGGCGGCGGATGTTCGCCGAGATCTGGCCGACTTGCTGCTTGTCGATACCCGAGATCGAGAACTTCGTGGGTGATTCCACGGCGAAGGAGATGCCTTCGGGAGCCTCGATCGGAACGGGATGGCTGTAGCCCAGGGCGAACTCGAGGTCACTGCCCTTGGCCTGCACGCGGTAGCCGACACCGAAGATCTCCATCTTCGTGGTGTAGCCCTGCGTGACGCCGACGACGAGGTTGTTCACCAGCGTGCGGCTCAGGCCGTGCAGGGAACGGTTGCGACGCTCGTCGTTCGGCCGGGTGACAACGATCGTGTTGTCTTCCTTGGCGACGGTGATCGGCTCCGACAGAGTGACGCTCAGCTCACCCTTGGGGCCCTTCACCCGCACGTCCTGCCCGTCGATGGTGACGTCGACGCCGGCAGGGATCTCGATGGGGCTCTTTCCAATACGCGACATGTGAGGACTCCCCTACCAGACGTAGGCGAGGACTTCGCCGCCCACGCCCTGGTTCGCTGCCTGGCGGTCGGTGAGCAGGCCCGACGACGTGGAGATGATGGCCACGCCGAGGCCGCCCAGCACCTTGGGCAGGTTGGTGGACTTTGCATACACCCGCAGGCCCGGCTTGGACACGCGACGCAGACCGGCGATGCTGCGCTCACGGCTGGGGCCGTACTTCAGGGTGACGACGAGGTTCTTGCCGATCTCCGCATCTTCGGTGCGGTACTCGGTGATGTAGCCCTCGCGCTTGAGGATCTCGGCGATGTTCACCTTGATCTTCGACGACGGCAGGGTCACCTCGTCGTGGAACGCCGAGTTGGCGTTACGCAGACGTGTCAAGAAGTCTGCGATCGGGTCAGTCATGGTCATGGTTGACCGTCAACCTTTCTCGTAGCGGTTCCCATACAGCGCCGGACGCGGGAAAATGATCCCTGACCTGCGGTGGGCCTTCCACGAAGTGGATAGTTGTGCATAAGGTTCTTGCCGCCGATGCCCCTGGCTTTTCACCAGCACCGGCGACTGTTCAGTTATGGTGAGCAGCCCGCCACGGGCAGGCAACCGTTCAAGTGTAGAGAATTGGCTGGCCAGACCCAAATCGTTGCGGGACGTTCCTCACGGGGCGGGCGTCGCGGGCTCGGGTCACCGGGTTTCGATACGCGCCGGCTCGCAAGCTCGCGCGGCGCTACTCAACCAGCAGGTGGGTACTCCACCGGCGCGCGGCCCCCACCGGTAGTCGAGTAGCCCGCGAGCCCCCGGGCGCGCGGCCCCCACCGGTGATCGAGTAGCCCGCGAGCCCCCCGGGCGAGCGAGCGTATCGAGATCACCGCGGCCCGACCTCGAAGTCGTACCGCGACGTCGGCACCACATCCAGATTCTGGTGCGCACCGAACCGCGCAACACTCTCCAGCATCCGCGTCATGCGACGTTCGAGTTCTCCCTGATCTCCCCCGCTGCCATAGAACGCGTGGACGTCGGACACCGCGGCCATTGCGAACAGCTCCTCGACGATGGCGTCGACGACCGGGGCGTCCCGGGTGAGCGCCCGTTCGACGATGTTCTGGACATAGCCGAAGGTCGCCTGGGTCTCGATCGCCACGCGGGTGTGATCGTCGAGCCAGATGCGCAGCCAGTCGGCACGCGGCAGGTCGACCGGTCGCCGCAGGAAGGCGACGTTGGCCAGCGCGTCGATCCGGGAGCCGTCGGCCGGCAGCGCGGGGTGCAGCGGGGTGCGTTCATCGACCTGCCAGGCGGCCATTGCGCCCACCCGTACATCGAGCAGGTCGAGAACGTCGGTCGGATCATCGGCCCAGATGCTCACCACCGCATCGATCGGTGGGTCGAATTCGCTGATCCGCATCGCCCCGGCCACCGCGGCGTCGCTGATGTTCACCTGGAGCCGCTGTGCGCCGGCCGCGGCACAGGCATCCCGAAATCCGCCGGACAGCAGAGCCGATGTCGGGTCGTCGTCCCAGATCGCCGCGATCGTCTTCGCCGCCATGTTGGCGACGTTAGCCGGTCGGTGTCGGACCGGCCGGAGGCGGATGATCGTCGCGCGGGTGGACTCGGATCGCGCGGAGTCGGCTCGGGTCGCGCGGGTCGGCTCGGGTCGCGCGAGCGGTCGACGAGCCGCGCCTTCGGAGCGGACCTGCGTGTTGCGAGACGACCTGCGTGGCCGACCGGATGCGGTTCGGCAGATTCGGGGCGGGCACGCTTCCGACAATTCGGGCACCATCGATATCATGGACCGCCGACAGTTCTTGACCGCCGGAGCGCTGGCGGGCGTGGCCGGCTTCGTCGCTTCCTGCGCCGACGTCGAGCCCATCACGTCGCCGTCGTCCGACTCCGACCTCACGTCCGATGCACCACCCACGACCGACGCCGCGTCACCCACGGTGACCGCAACGGTCGCCGAGGGCCTCAACGTGCCGTGGGCAATCACCTTCTCAGCTGACGGTTCGGCCCTGGTGACCCAGCGAGACGACGCCACGATCGTGCGGATCTCCCCCGACGGTGACGTCCGCACGGTCGGGGACATCTCCGACGCCGCACCCCGCGGCGAGGGAGGCCTGCAAGGCATCGCGCTCGGCACCGACGAGGACACGGTGTTCGTGTACTACACCACCGAACGTGACAACCGGTTGGTGCGGATGGAGTTCGACGGCGAACGGGTCTGGAACCCGAGGCCGCTGATCACCGGCCTCGACACCGCGTTCAACCATCACGGCGGCGCCGTCGTTCGTGGGCCCGAGGGCTTCCTCTATGTCGCGGTCGGCGACGCGACCCAGCCCGAGGTCGCCCAGGATGTCAACGCGTTGAACGGCAAGATCCTGCGCGTCGACGACGACGGCCGTCCGGCTCCGAATAACCCCTTCGGCAACGAGGTGTGGTCGATGGGACATCGCAACAACGAGGGCCTGGCGTTCGACGGCGCCGGGCGGTTGTGGGCCAGCGAATTCGGTCAGGACCGACGCGATGAACTCAACCTCATCGAACGCGGCGGCAATTACGGGTGGCCGCAGTTCGAGGGCGAATCCGACGATCCCCGCTTCATCGCACCGATGACCACCTGGTCCACCGACCAGGCCTCGCCGGCGGGTCTCGCGATCATCGGCGGCCAGGCGTACATGGCGGCGTTGCGTGGGCGCCGGCTGTGGCAGATACCGCTCGGGGCTGGCACCGATGTCGGCGAACCGCAGGCACTGTTCGACGACACATACGGCCGGTTGCGGGCCGTGGCCGCGGCCCCGGACGGATCGCTGTGGGTCAGCACGAGCAACACCGACGGGCGTGGAGCGTCCGCACCCGGCGATGACCGCATCCTGCGCGTCACGGTGTGCGTCGACCGGCCAGGCGTCCTGCCTTCGGCGATTTCGACGAGAAGGGTCGCTCCCGACCGGAGACGGTGCGAAAGTTGACGGTATGGATGCCACCCGCCTGCCCGAACTCGTCGACCGACTGCTCACCACCGCGCATTCCGCCAGCAGCGGCCGGGCTGCCCAGACCCTCTACGGCAGTGCCGATCATCGCCTGCGCCAGACGGTCATCGCCCTTGTTGCCGGGAACCGGATGGCCGATCACGAGAGCCCGGGAGAGGCGAGTCTGCAGATCTTGCGTGGACACGTCACGCTGCGCACCGCAACCGAGAAATGGGAGGGCGTCGACGGCGATCTGTTGGCCATCCCGGACGAACGCCACGGCCTGGTGGCACAACAGGATTCGGCCGTCCTGCTCACCGTGGCGACCAGCTGACACACATCCCTGGGTCGTCGGCACCCGCGAGTTCACGTCGGCGCCGAGGCAGAGTTCACTCCCCGCACCAACGAGTTCACCAGCGGACACGACGTCGGCCGCGGCGCACACGGCCCCGCGTTCGGCTCACCTCAGCCGCGCTGGGTGGCAACCGATATATTGCTCAGCGATGACGACAGCGCCCCAGCAAACACACCACCGCGATACACACCACTGCGCTACACACCACTGGGCTATACCACCGGTTTCGTAGGACCACCGCCGGTGTTCGACGGTTGGTAGCACCTGATTGCGGGTTCGGAAGGAATCACTGACGTTGGAACACGTGTCGCTGACACCGTCGCAGAGTGCGGTGTTGTTCGTGCTCATGTCCCTGGCCCGCGACGTGCCCAACCCGGAACTGAGACGGTGCGCCCCCGAACTGACCAGGAAGAGTCGCGAGACCCTAAACGACCTGGGGCTCATCGAGTCGGTGAAAGGCCCGCGCAACAGCTTCATCCATAGCCTGACCGACCGCGGATGGGCCTGGTGTGCACGCGAACTCGTCGAGCCACCCCCGACGGGTTCGCAACCTCCGATCCGGGCGCTCTACACGATCATGACTGCCCTCGGCCGCTACCTGGATACCGAAGATCTGCGGCTGCACGAGGTGTTCCGTCCGGCCGCACAGCCCAGCACCGAACAGCCCACGACCGAGCCGTCCGGGTCCGACCTATCCGCGACGGTGGGCATCGAGACCCGAATCCGATCGGCGTACCACGATCTCGCGCCACGTCCGGGCGCTTGGGTGGCGGTGGCGTCGTTACGGGCAGCGCTGTCCGATGAGGCCGCCGAGACCGTCGACGAGGCACTGGTGAACCTCCAGCGCAGTCCGGGGGTGAGTTTGATTCCGCAAGAAGACCGGGCACTGCTCAGTCGAGCCGACCGCAGCGCCGCGGTGGTCGTCGGCACCCAGGAGTGTCATCTCTTTGCCATCGAGGAGCTGTGATGATGGATGAACGCACCCGGCGGGCCTTGGAATCGATACGTCTCGACTGGGCCGCCACCCCGGACGACGTCTGGGGCGCCCAGGCTCCCTTGCATGTCCCCGGCCTGCACGAGTCCACCGTGGACGACATCATGCGCGCCTTCGTCGACGCGCAGCGCAGCAAGGCGACGAGCCCGCTCGGTGTCGCCGTGCGGGGTCCCGCAGGCGCCGGGAAGACGCACCTACTCGGTCAGGTGCGCGAACGGGTCCAGGCGGCAGGCGGGTACTTCTTCCTGGTGAAGCTGCTCGATGGTGAGGACTTCTGGCGTTCGGTGTTGGTTGCCATGTTGGAGGACCTCAGCCGGCCGACCCCGACGCACCGCTCTCAACTCGCCCAGCTGCTCGACCGACTCGGCACGGCCACCGGTGTCGACCCCGACGACCTGGCGGCGGTGACCGGCCAGACGTCGGTGACCCCGGTCATCCTGGACCGCTACGTGACCGCCGTTTACACCATGCACTCGCGTCACCGCCGGCGGTCCCAACACATCCTGCGGGCACTGGTGCTGACCGAGGCCGACGACTTCGCCACCAAGGACCTCGGCGAGGCGTTCCTGCACCTCGACGTCGACGACGGCGAGGAACTCGCGGAGTGGGGAATCCGCAATGCTCGCCTGGGCTACCAGGAAATCGTCGAGAACATCTCGCGCATCATCGCTTTCGACAATGCGACGGTCGTCGCGATCGACCAGATCGACACCCTGATCGAAGCCGCCAAATCTGAGAACCGCCACGACGAGAACTCGGTCGAGAAGGTGGCTCACGGGCTCATGTCGATCCGCGAGACGATGAGCCGGACGGCCGCCGTGGTCTCCTCCATCACCGCAGCGTGGGAGTATCTCGAGGCCAATGTCATGGCGTCGGCGATGGACCGGTTCCGCCAGCCACCACGACTGCAGCGTCCGCCATCTGCCGACTTCGGTCGGGCGTTGCTGGCCAAGCGGTTCGCGCCGTGCTTCGCCGAGGCGGACTTCATCGCGCCGTATCCCACCTGGCCGGTCTCGGACGCCGCACTGTCGGCGTCCGTCGACTTCACCCCGCGGGAACTGATGCGGACCGTCGACCGTCACATCGGGGCATGCCTGCGCGCCGACGCCTTCCGCGAGATGGCGTCGTTGACAACCGACACGCCGGTCGAGCCGGTACCCACCGACGACGAGAAACCGGAACTGGCACAACTCGATCAGCGCTTCGCGGAGCTGCTCGCGGCGGCCGATCCCTCCCTCGCCCTGACGCCGGAGTCGGAGGATCAGACCGTGCCGGCTCTGTTGCAGGCCGGGTTCGCCTCCTGGATCGAGGCACTCGGCGACACCGGTGACGCCTTCCGCCAGGACCCCAAGCCCAGTCCCAAAGCCGTGCTCCACGGACGGATCACGCGGATTCTCGATCCCGAGACCGATGCCGAGGAATCGTGGAGCTTCCGGGCCGTCTCGGCCACGCACCCACGCTCGGTGCAGGCCCGTCTCGCCAACGCGACGACCGCCGCCGGGCTGTCACTCGGCAGCGCCGCACGCACCCTGGTCATCCTCCGCCGCGGCCCCTGGCCGTCGGGGGCCAAGACCGCGGAGATGGTCACCGAACTCCACCAGCGGGGTGGACGGGTCGTCGCCTGGACCGACGACGACATCACGGTCCTCACCGCACTCGCGCGGATACGTTCGGAGCGTTCGGAATTTCTCAGCGAATGGACCGCCCGCCGAAACCCCGCCGCGCGAGTCGGTTTCATCGCGAAGATCCTCGAGCCCGCCGCGCGCGCCGTCCCGCCTGCCGCAACGGTCGACGACCTCGTCCGGACCGACCGGCCGGCACGACACGAACGGCCACGGGGCCGCTCCGCCGTCACGCCCGATCGCAGCGGCGACCGTTACGCGGTGTCCGCGCTCAGTGAGTCGGCCACGAGTGTCGTGCTCGGCGCCGCCGCACGGCCACCCGCGCCGATCATCAGTGGCGATGCCGACGCCGGGAAGATCACCATGGGTGCAGAGGTCGGGTCCGGACGTCCGGTCACCATCGCGCTCGAGGCCCTGCGCAAACACACCGCGATCTTCGCCGGGTCCGGTTCCGGCAAGACCGTCCTGATCCGACGGATCGTCGAAGAATGTGCGCTGCAGGGTGTCTCGTCGATCGTGTTGGACGTGAACAACGATCTGTCACGGCTCGGCTCGGCATGGCCGCACGACGAGCGCACGTGGGCCGACGACGCGGAACGCGACAAGGCCGCCGACTACATCGCCGGGACCGAGGTCGCCGTGTTCACCCCGGGCCGTTCGTCGGGCCGTCCGTTGAGCTTTCGCCCGCTCCCGGATCTGAGTGAGGTCGCCGACGACGCGGACGAGTTCGAGGCGGCCGTGGAAGCGGCGACGGCCGGACTCATCCCCCGGGCGATGGTCGGCGGCAAGACCGCCAAGGCCACGCAGTCACGGGCCGTGTTGATGGACTCTCTGCGCTATTTCGGTCGACGGCAGTCCGGCGGGATCGTCGAGTTCATCGATCTGCTGACGGACCTGCCCGACGACGTCAGCGGACTGCGGGAGGCGCGCCGCTATGCCGCCGAGATGGCCGAGAACCTCAAGGCCGCACGCGCATACGACCCGCTCTTCGGCGGCACCGGAGCGCCCGCGGACCCCGCGGTTTTGCTCACGCCGTCTCCCGGGTATCGCGCCCGCGTCTCGGTGATCAACCTCTCGGCATTGGCCAGCGATGACAAGAGACAGAACTTCGTCAACGAACTGCAGATGGCGCTGTTCGCGTGGATCAAGAAGCACCCAGCCGAGGGGCGGCCGCTCGGCGGACTCTTCGTGATGGACGAAGCGCAGAACTATGCGCCCGCCGACCGTGGCACCGCCTGCCTGCAGAGCACGTTGGCGTTGGTGTCGCAGGCACGCAAGTACGGACTCGGCCTGGTGTTCGCGACGCAGGCACCCAAGGGTCTCAACGCCAAGATCCCCGGCAATTCCGCCACGCAGTTCTTCGGCATGCTCAACGCACCTGTGCAGATCGCGACCGCACAGGAGATCGCCCGCGCGAAGGGCAGTTCGATCGGCGACGTCGGCCGCCTGAGCACCGGCGTGTTCTACGTCGCGCGCGAGGGCGCCGGGTTCACCAAGGTGACGACCCCGCTCTGCTTGAGTCATCACCCGCCGAGTCCGCCCACCGAGGACGAGGTGGTTGGGATCGCGCAGCGATCGGCAAGCTGATCCGCGCTGCGCCGATCGCTCGTCTCCTTCGGCCGCTTGGAGCCGGATGAACCTGTCGGACCCGCCTGGTCTACTGGACCGCACCTTCGAACAAAGGAGCGAACATGTCCGACCACGCCGCCGCGATCCGGGGGTTGCCGCGATGGCATCCCGAGCCGCTCGTCCAGGACACGATCCATCGCATTCGAGCACACGGGTGGTCGGTGACCGCGGTCTCGGAGTTGTGCGCCGAGTGCGCGGAGGACTGCGAGGTACCCGACTGCGCCTTCGCCTATTCCACCGGCCTGACGCTGCATTCGATCCCCGAGCTGATCGTCTACGGCCTAGACGCCGCGACCTCCGGCGCGGTGATCAACGAACTCGGGGACCTGCTGCATCGGTGCGACTGGACCGAACTCGTGCAGGCCGGCACCGAGATCTGTGTCGCCGCACTGGATGTGCCGTTACGCCTCGTCGAACTCATCGACAAGGACGACATGTGCGTGAGCAACGTCCTGTTCCCCGACGCGCCCGCCCTGCAGGTGATCTGGCCCGACGACTGGGGTCACTTCCCTTGGGATGAGGAGTACGCGCTCGAGCCGGAGCATCAACCGGTGAAGGGCGTTCTGTCCGATCCAGCGGTCCCGATCACCGGACCGCGAGTCATCTCGCGCAGCTACGGTCCCAACCGGAAGGAACGCCGGCGACGGAAACCCACTGCCGGGTAGCACGATCGGCCCCACCTCCGTCGTGGAGGTGGGGCCGATCGCCAAACCCTTCGAATCCGTAGTAGTTACCGGCGTGTAGCGCCGGTTGGTACTACCGGATCGGGAGTTACCAGCTGGACTTCTGCACGCCCGGGAGCTCGCCGGCGTGCGCCATGTCGCGCAGGCACACGCGGCACAGACCGAACTTGCGGAACACCGAGTGCGGACGACCGCACTTGTTGCACCGGGTGTAGGCCCGCACGGCGAACTTGGGCTTCTTGTTGGCCTTGTTGACCAGAGCCTTCTTTGCCATGTCAGTTCTCCTTCACGGAGTTGTCTTTGAACGGGAAGCCCAGGTGACGCAGCAGCGCGCGGCCTTCCTCGTCGTTGGTCGCCGTGGTCACGACGGTGATGTCCATACCGCGCGGCCGGTCGATCTTGTCGATGTTGATCTCGTGGAACATCGACTGCTCGTTGAGGCCGAACGTGTAGTTGCCGTTGCCGTCGAACTGGCGATCGGAGAGTCCGCGGAAGTCGCGGATACGCGGCAGTGCGATGGACACGAGACGGTCCAGGAACTCCCACATCCGGTCGCCGCGCAGCGTGGCGCGGGCACCGATCGGCATGCCCTCACGCAGCTTGAACTGCGCGATGGACTTGCGGGCGCGCCGGATCTCCGGGCGCTGACCGGTGATCAGCGCGAGGTCCTCGACGGCACCGTTGATCAGCTTGGCGTCGCGGGCGGCGTCGCCGACACCCATGTTCACGACGACCTTGACCACGCCGGGGATCTGCATGACGTTGGCGTAGTCGAACTCGGTGTTGAGCGCGTCCTTGATCTCCTCGCGGTAGCGAGTCTTCAGGCGCGGCTGGGTCTTGGTTTCAGTAGAAGTCATGATCAGATGTCCTTCCCGTTCTTGCGGGAAATACGGACCTTCTTGCCGGACTCCTCGTCCACGCGGTAGCCCACGCGGGTCGGGTTTCCGTCGGAGTCCACGACCATCACGTTCGACACGTGGATCGGGGCCTCCTGGGTCACGATGCCGCCGGAGGATGCGCCACGCTCGTTGGCCGAGGCGGCGGTGTGCTTCTTGATGCGGTTGACGCCCTCGACCAGAACTCGCTGCTCCTGCGGGAAGGCCTGGATGACCTTGCCCTTGGCGCCCTTGTCCTTGCCCGAGATGACGATCACGGTGTCACCCTTGTGCACCTTCATGTCAGATCACCTCCGGTGCCAGCGACACGATCTTCATGAACTTCTTCTCACGCAGCTCACGGCCGACCGGGCCGAAGATGCGGGTCCCGCGGGGATCGCTCTCACCCTTGAGGATGACGGCCGCGTTCTCGTCGAAGCGGATGTAGCTGCCGTCCGAACGGCGGCGCTCCTTGGAGGTGCGCACGACGACGGCCTTGACGACCTCGCCCTTCTTCACGTTGCCACCGGGGATGGCGTCCTTGACAGTGGCGACGATCACATCACCAATGCCGGCATAGCGCCGCGAGGAACCGCCGAGCACGCGGATGCAGAGGATTTCCTTTGCTCCGGTGTTGTCGGCGACCCGCAGGCGAGATTCCTGCTGAATCACTCGTTGTCTCCTTGACCTGGACTTGTATGCCCGCCGGATTGCCGACCCGACGCACACGGTCTGCTGCCCACCGGACACGCGCCTGCCTGGGGTTTTCGTCTTCCGACGGCCATCCCAGTGGGTTCGCGAGCCGATTTGCGGCACGTCAGTGCCGCAGGCAACCCCACAAGTGTAGGGGAACCGCAGGTGGGGACCAAATCCGTGGAGCACTCCACGTGCGCAGACATTTTCACGACAGGTTACCGGGTCAAGCCGGCGCGATTCCGCATGCTCTCGGCGCGATTCCGGAATCTGTCGGCGGGGCCCGAAAGCAGACCAATCCGCCCACCCTTCGCCACGCGAAGTACCCGCAGACGGCACACATGGTCGGCCACCCGGCCGATGGCACCGCCGAGACGAGGAGGACTGCGTGACCACCGACAACGTCATCCGCACCGATGCCCACTCCGCCGACGGCCTCGGCGCGCCGCTGTCGATGACCGCGGCCCAGCGCGGCATCTACTACGCCCAGCAGCTCGACCCCGATGTGCCGATGGCGGTGGCGGCCTTCGCCGAGTTCCGCGACACCGTCGACGGCGACATCATGCAGCGCGCCGTCGCAGTGACCTGCGACGAGACCGAATCGGGACTGCTGCGCCTGGTGCCCGCCGGCGACGACGAACCGCACGTGGTGGTGGACCGCACCCGCACGGTCACCCTGGGGCGACGTGACTTCAGCGCGGCCGACGATCCACGTGCGGCGGCGATGACCTGGATCGACGAGCACCGGTCCCAGGTAACCGACCTGTTCACCGATCCGCTGCTCGAGACCTATCTGCTGCGCCTCGGCGACAGACATCACATTTGGTACTGCTGGGGTCACCACCTGGCGTTCGACGGGTACGCGGCGATGTACATGATGCTGCGCGTCGCACAGCACTACACCGCAATCGTCGACGGCGACGAAGCCCCGCCGGCCGACATCGCCTCGATGGCCGACATCGCCGCACTCGACGCCGAGTACCGGTCGTCCGATCAGTTCGCCCGGGACCGCGCGCACTGGGCGGCCACCCTGCTCGATGATGCGCATGCGGGCGGCGACAGTGGGCAACTGCCCGAGATCACGTCGCTGTCGTCGGCGACCGCGGCAGCCGCGCCGACCGCAACCGTGCGGGCGCACACCCTGCCGCGGGCGTTGGTCGATCGCATCCGTGCCCGCGCCACCGAACACGGTGTGCGCGCCGCGTCGGTGATCACTGCCGCGGTCGCCGCCTACCTGGCACGGCTCAACGACCGCGACACGACCATGCTGAGCCTGCCGATGGCTGCCCGCGACCGCGACATCCTGCGGACCTCGGCCGGCCTGACCTCCAACGTCGTGCCGGTGCGCGCACGCATCGACGGTGGTGCGCAACCGGTGTCCGTCGCCGACCTCCTGGGATCGGTGAACCGTGAGATCAAACAGGCCGTGCGCCACCAGAAGTTCCGCCACGAGGACATCACCGGCGATGTGCTCGGCGCCGCCGGGGGCCGACGTGGCTTCTTCGGCCCGATGGTCAACGTGATGCTGTTCTTCGAGCACATCGATTTCGGCACCCTGCGCGGCGAACTGAATGTCCTGTCCACCGGCCCGGTCGAGGATGCGTCGGTCAATGTCTATGACGGCTTCACCGGCGGGATGCGGCTCGATCTCGAGGCCAATCCGAATGTCTACTCACCATGGGAGATCCGCACCCACCATGGGCGAATCGTGGAGTTCCTGGAGCGGTTCGTCACGGCCGACCCGGCAACCGCGGTCGGCGACCTCGCGGTGATGGGTGATGAAGAAGCCCGCACCGTGGCACACACGGCTATCGGGGAGCCCGTCGACCTCGGCGACACTACCCTGCTCGATCTGCTCTCCGATGCCGCCGGCCGTCACGGTCGCCGGGCAGCTTTGCTCGACGATTCTCCCGTCTCCGATTCCCCCGTCTCCGAGTCCCCTGTCTCCGAGTACACCGACCACATCGGCGCGACAATCGGTCAGCTCAGCTACGCCGAATTGACCGCGCGCGCCGAAGCCGTCGCGGCGGGCCTGCGGGCCCGCGGTGTCGGGCCGGAGAGTGTGGTCGGGGTGGCGTTGCCCCGCAGCATCGACCAGGTGGTGGCGCTGCACGCGACGATCCGCGCCGGTGGTGCCTTTCTGCCCATCGACCCGGACGAACCTGCCGAACGACTCGGTCACATCATGTCGACCGCCCGACCGACCCTGGTGATCGGCGCCCTCGGCCGCCCACAGACCACCGACCCGACTGTCGAGACCGTCACCCTGTCCGGTCTCGCCGACCACTCCGCGGCTCCGGCGGTCACCACCCGCGCCGCCCGTCGCCGCGTACGCGACTCCCTACGCGGCGATCACCCCGCCTACGTCCTGTTCACCTCTGGGTCGACCGGAAAACCCAAGGGTGTCATGATCTCCCACCGGGCGATCGTCAACCGCCTGCGCTGGATGCAGTCGCGCTACACCCTCACCCCCGACGACCGGGTCCTGCAGAAGACCCCCGCCACCTTTGACGTGTCGGTGTGGGAGTTCTTCTGGCCGTTGGTGTCCGGTGCATCACTGGTGATCCCGCGCCCGGACGGGCACCGCGATCCGTGGTATCTGCGGGACGTGATCGCAGCGACACAGATCACCACCGTCCACTTCGTCCCGTCGATGCTGTCCACCTTCTCCGCCGCTCACGGCGACGACGCGGCCGCGACTCACGACGATCTGGGCTCGCTGCGGCAGATCTTCACCAGCGGGGAGGCGTTGACGCCGGAGACCGTCGGCGCCACCGCCACGCTCACCGATGCACCGATCCACAACCTCTATGGGCCCACCGAGGCCGCGATCGACGTGACCTTTCACGACCGCTGCGCCACCGACGACAGCACGGTGCCGATCGGTACTCCGGTATGGAACACCGCCGCATGCGTGCTCGACCACCGTCTGCGACCGCAACCGATCGGAGCGGTCGGCGAACTGTATCTGTCCGGCGTGCAACTCGCGCGGGGCTACACCGGCCGCGCGGATCTGACTGCGGGACGATTCGTCGCCGACCCGCACGGTGGCGGCGACCGCCTCTACCGCACCGGGGATCTGGTCCGGCGCCGTCCCGACGGCGAACTGGAGTATCTCGGGCGCAGTGACTCCCAGGTCAAGATCCGCGGCCAGCGAGTCGAGCTCGGTGAGGTGGAAGCCGCCCTGAGCACACTGAGTGGCGTCCGCTCGGCAGCCGTCCTCATCCGCGACGACGTCGTCGCCGGTGAACAGACGCTCGTCGGGTACGTGATCGGCGACAACGACCTCGGTGACCGTGATCTCCGCGTCGAACTCGGCGACCGGCTCCCCGAGCACATGATCCCCACCGCCATCGTGGTGCTCGACGAGCTGCCCACCACACCCAACGGGAAACTCGACCGGCGTGCGCTGCCGGCGCCCGCGTATCGCGACGCCGGAGAGTACGTCGCCCCGACGGCACCGCTGGACGCGCTGGTCGCCGACACTGTCTCCGCCGTCCTGGGCGTGGACCGGATCTCGATGACCGATAGCTTCTTCGACATCGGTGGCAACTCGTTGTCGGCGACCCGGGTCGCGGCACGCCTGACCCGATCGACGGGCCACCGCGTGGGTATCCGGACCCTGTTCGACGCCAAGGACATCGCGGGTATCGCCGACGCCGTCCGGTCGCTCGGTGTCGACGAGACCGTGCTCGCCGACGCGCCCGCGCCGGACGTCGCGACTGCCGACATCGCTTCTGCCGACCTCCCTGCCGGGCCCGTCCCGCTCTCGCCGGCGGCCACCCGACTCTGGCTGACCAACCGGATGGAGACCACCGACGCCGCGACCTACAACATCCCGTTCACGGTCCGGCTGGTCGGCGAGCTCGACACCGACGCCCTGGCGGAGGCGATGCGCGATGTCGTCGCCCGGCATGAACCGTTGCGCACCCGCGTGACCGAACACGCCGGGACCCCGTACGCCGACGTGATCGACGCAGCCGACGTGGATCTCCGGGTTCCGGTGCTCGACGCCGAGGCGGCCTCGCCGGTGACCGAATTCGCTTCGGCACCATTCGACCTCGCCGCCGACCTGCCGATCCGGGCACGAATCATCCGTACCGGCGACGCCGACCACCATCTGACCGTGGTGATCCATCACATCGCCGCCGATGGCTGGTCGCTGGCACCACTGGCCACCGATCTCGCGCAGGCCTATCGTGCCCGTCGCGATGGTGCGGCACCCGACTTCGTCGCGCTCCCACTGACCTACTCTCAGGTCAGTGCCCGGCGACACGCACAACTCGCCGACACCGTGGCCGAGGACCTCGGCTTCTGGTCTGCCGAACTGGCCGATGCGCCGCGCGAGACCGAACTGCCTTTCGATCGCCCACGTCCCCGCGTTCCCGATGCGACCGGCGGCCTGCTGCACGCCGGCCTCGAACCGGCTGTGCACCAGAAGGTCCGAGACATCGCCGAAGCCCACGGGTCGACGGTGTTCATGGTGTGCCACGCGCTGGTGGCGACGCTGCTGCGCAGCATGAGCCAGACCTCCGACATCTCTGTCGGCACGCCGGTCTCCGGCCGCGGCGACGCCGAGGTGGACGCGATGGTCGGGATGTTCGTCAACACCGTCGTCCTCCGGACCGACGTGGCCAAGGACAGCTCGTTCGCCGAGCTGCTGACGCACGTCCGCGACCGAGACCTTGCTGCGTTCGAGCATGCCGACCTGCCGTTCGACCGGCTGGTGACCGAACTCAACCCGGACCGGGGTAACTCGCATCCGCTCTTTCAGGTGTCCGTGGCACTCGAGGACAGCTCCGCCATCGACGTGGACTTCGCCGGACTGGCGGCCACCGCATCGCGGATCGACACCGGACACACCAAATTCGACTTGCAGTTCACCTTCACCGAGCATCGCGCCGCCGACGGCGGACCGGGCGGAATGAGCATCGAACTCGGTTATGCTGCAGCATTGTTCGACCGTTCGACCATCACCGGACTGAGCACCAGGTTGCGTCGCCTGATCACCGCGGTCCTCGCCGACCCGCAGGTCACCATCGGCGACGTCTCGCTGCTGGAACCGATTGAGCGACTCGATCTGGTTCCCGCGGTGGGCGCCGGGAAGCGCCCGGTCGAGCACCTGTCCCGCATCCTGACGACCGCCGTCGACGCCGAACCGCACCGGGTGGCCGTCACCGACGGCACCCGCGCACTCACCTATTCCGAACTCGACGCCGCCGCCAACCGGCTGGCCCGACTGCTGCTCACGCTCGGAGCGGGACCCGAGAGGTTCGTCGCCGTGTCGATGCCGCGCGGCGTCGACTGGATCGTCACACTCTGGGCGATCGCCCGCACCGGCGCGGCGTGGGTCCCGGTGGATCCGGAGTATCCCGCCGAGCGCATCGCCTTCATGATCGATGACTCCGGCGCAGAACTGGTGGTGACCACCCGCGACAGCGACCCCGGCGTCGAGCGAGCACACACCGTGCTTCTCGACGACGACGGGATCCGTGCCGAGCTCGACGAACTCGACGCGACGGCGCCGACCGACACGGACCGCCACGCGCCGCTCGACGTCGACCATCCGGCGTATCTGATCTACACCTCGGGCACCACCGGCACCCCGAAGGGTGTGGTGGTCAATCACCGAGGCATCGCCGACTTCGCCGCCGAGGAGGTGCGCGCATTCGGTCTGAGCCCCGAGAGCCGGACCCTGCAACTGGCCTCCCCCAGCTTCGACGCCTCGGTTCTCGAACTGCTGATGGCCGTGTCTGCGGCGGCCACCATGCATGTCGCACCGTCCGGGGTCGTCGGTGGGCGTGAACTCGCCGAACTGCTGCGGGCACATCGCATCACCCACGCATTCCTGACGCCGTCGTTGTTGTCGACGATGGATCCCGATGAGCTCCCGGACCTTCGGACGCTCGTCATCGGTGGCGAGCACCCCAACCCGGAGGTCGTGCGGCGATGGTCGGCCCGCCGGGCCCTGTTCAACGCGTACGGGCCCACCGAGACCACCGTGGTCGCCACCATGTCCGGTGAGATCGACCCAGGCGACGAAATCCTCACCATCGGCCGTCCGATCCGCGGGATTGCCGCGATGGTGCTGGACGAACGGTTGCAGCCGGTCGCACCCGGGTCGGTCGGCGAACTCTACATCGCCGGCCCGCACCTGGCCCGTGGGTACCACGGGGTGCGACCGCTGACCTCGAAACGCTTCGTCGCCAACCCCTATGGCGATCCCGGCGACCGCATGTACCGCACCGGCGACCTGGTGCGGTGGACCAGTGACACACCGGAACCGACCGGACGCCGACTGGAGTTCCGTGGCCGTGCCGACCATCAGATCAAGATCCGCGGCCACCGGATCGAACTCGGCGAGATCGACGCCGCCCTCGTCAACGACGACCTGGTGACCGCCGCGGTGGCCACCACCGTCGGCGCTCCGTCGACGGCCCGGCTCGTCGCCTACGTCACCCTCACCGGGGCCGCCCGCGACGCCGGCGGCGACGTGACAGCCGACATCCGAGCTCGTCTGGCGCAGCGGTTGCCCCGGCACATGATCCCGTCGGCGATCATCGAACTCGACGAGATCCCCACCACCCCGATCGGCAAGGTCGATCTCCGGGCGCTGCCCGACCCGGCGTCACTCGGCATCGACACCGACACGAGCTATGTGGCGCCACGTACCGCCGCCGAACGGTCGGTGGCCACACTGCTGGCCGAACAGCTGGGCCTCGACGTCTCCGAGATCGGCCGCGACCACGACTTCTTCGATCTGGGCGGCAACTCGTTGTCGGCGACCCAACTGGTGGGCGGTCTCGAGCAGATCGCCGGGCGCCGGGTGAGCGTGCGAGAAGTGTTCGAGCACTCCACCGTCGCCGCGATGGCCCGTCTTGCCGCGGACGTCGGCGACCGGGCACCGGCCGAATCGGGTACCACCGACAGCAACCCGGTCGACCAGGCGACGGACACACATCCGCTCTCCCAGCTGCGCCACGATCCCGACGCCGTCGTGGCCCCCGGACCGGCGCAGCAGCAGCTCTGGTTCCTCAACCGCCTGGCAAGCGACGAACAGGCCGGTGGCGAGGCGGGCGGCACGGAGATGTCAGCCAGTGCCTACAACATCGCGTTCGCGCTCGACCTGCGTGGCGACCTCGACGTCGAAGCGCTCGGTGGCGCCGTGCGCCATGCGGTGGCGCGCCACGAACCGTTGCGCACCGTCTACCCCGAACACGACGGCCGCCCGGTGATGGAGATCCGATCGGCCGACGAGGTCGTGAGTGCGTTCACCACCGTCGTCACCGACGATGCGGGCGCCGACGCCGACGCCGCTGTGCTGGCGCGTCGTGGTTTCGATCTCACCACCGAGGCGCCGATCCGAATCGCGCTGCACCGCATCGAGAACGGACGGGATGGCGGGGCCCTTCGTGACACTCGGCTGGCGCCTCGCTCCTCACCGACCAGCGAATCGGGCGAACAACACCACAAGCTGACCATCGTCGTGCACCACATCGCTGCCGACGGTTGGTCGATGACGCCGCTGGCGCGTGACATCGCCGGGGCGTACGCGGACCTGCGGGCCGGTCGATCACCGGCGCAGCGTCCACTTTCGGTCGGTTACCGCGACTATCTGCGGTGGCAGGCCGAGAATCTGGGTGTCGACCCGCAGCGCGGTCTGTCGATCGACGCGCACGGGATCGACGGGCAGGACGGGACGCGGCAGGCCGAACTGGCCGACTGGTGGCGTCGCGAACTCGACGGGATCGACACCGCCCCCGTCCTGCTCCCCGACCACGTCGAGGGGGCCGACGACGAGCCACACACCGGCGTCGTGGACGTGGCTTTCGACGCCGGACTGCGAAGCAGCCTGCGTGATCTCGCCGACGGCAAGGCCACCGACTTCATGACCGTGCACACCGTGTTCGCCGCCCTGCTGCATCGGCTGCACTCCGACCCAGACGTCCACGTCACGGGCGATCGCGCCGATGTGGTGATCGGGACCCCGGTTGCCGGGCGCAATGATCCGCGACTGTCCGATCTCGTCGGGATGTTCGTCAACTCGGTGGTGTTGCGCACCCCGATCGACGGTTCGGCCACCTTCGGTGAGTTGCTCGACACCGTGCGTCGGTGCGACCTGGAGGCGTTGTCGCAGGCCGACCTGCCATTCGAGCAGGTTGTCGCGGCGGTCAATCCTCCACGCAACGGCCGTCATCCGCTGTTCGGTGTGGTCCTGGCCTTCGATGCCGAGACCACCGACGGGCGCACACCGTCAGGTCCGATGCTCGAACTCGACGGTCTGGCGGTCGAGGCGCAGGAGGTCGACACCGGTTCGGCACGTTTTGATCTCGAGTTACGCATACGCGGCGACCGGGCACGTTTCACTTATGCCGGTGACGTATTGAGCCGTGAGCGCGTGCGCCGCATCGCCGATGCATTCGTGTCGCTGGCCCGGCAGATCGTCGCCGACCCCGATCGTCGGATCGACGACCACGTTCTCGGTGTGCAGCCTGAGGTGGCCGCGCCGACCACGCAGCCGCGGCACCTCGCCGACATTCTCGAGGCTTGTGCCCACGAGCATCCGGCGCGGACTGCCATCGAAGCGGGCACCGACTCCATCGACTACCGCGATCTCGACGAACGCTCGGCGGCATGGGCGCGCCATCTGATCGACCTGGGTATCGGCACCGACGACGTCATCGCGATCGCCTTGGAACGCTCGATCGAATCCGTTGTCGCCGTGTGGGCGGTCGCCAAGGCGGGCGCCGCGGCGCTGCCCATCGATCCCGGCTATCCCGCCGACCGGGTGACCCACATGCTGGCCGACTCCGGCGCCATCCTGGGCATCACGGCCGCCGCGCATTTCGGCACACTGCCGCACCACCTCTGGTGGATCGGTCCCGAGGCACTGGATTCCGGTCGGGGTACATCGCGAGTCACCGCGCGCGGACCGCGCCACATCGACAGCGCGGCCTACGTCATCTACACGTCGGGCTCGACCGGAACACCCAAGGGCGTCTGCGTCACCCACCGCGGATTGGCGGCGTTCGCCGCGTCGCAGCGGGAGCTCTATCAGGTGACTCCCGAGAGCCGTACCCTGCACTTCGCGTCACCGAGTTTCGATGCCGCGATGCTGGAACTGCTCCTCGCGGTCGAGGCAGGCGCCACCATGGTCATCGCACCACCTACGGTGTACGGCGGTGACGAACTCGTCGATTTGCTCGACACGCAGGCGGTCACGCATGCGTTCATCACGCCGGCCGCGTTGTCGGCGGCCGCTCCCCGCGAGCTGCCCGCGTTGCAGACCCTCGGTGTCGGCGGCGAGGCGTCACCGCCGGAACTGGTGGCGCGTTGGGCTCCGGGTCGCCGCTATCTCAACTGCTACGGCCCCACCGAGACCACGATCGTCGCCACGATGTCGCACCCGTTGACGCCCGGTGACGAGATCACCATCGGCACACCGGTCGACGACGCGACCGCCCTGGTGCTGGACCACCGGCTGCGTCCGGTCGCCGACCGCGTGCCCGGCGAGCTGTACCTGGTCGGTCCTGGCGTGGCGCGCGGCTATCTCAACCGCACGGAGGCCACCACGACCCGGTTCGTCGCCGCCCCCGGCGGTAGCGGCACGGTCATGTACCGGACCGGTGACATCGTGAGCCGACGCGGCGACGGTGCGCTGATCTACCACGGCCGCACCGACAATCAGGTCAAGGTCCGTGGTTTCCGGATCGAGCTCGACGAGGTGGACGCCGCGTTGGGCCGCCATCGGGCAGTCGACTGGGCCGGCACACTGGTCGTGGGCAGCGGCGCCGAAGCCGCGTTGGCCGCGTACGTGACGCTGCGAGATGATCTGGCGGCCGGTGACCGACCCGAGGGTGCCGACATTCTCGACACCGTCCGGGGACGTCTACCCGCGCAGATGGTCCCGGCATCGGTCACCGTCATCGATCAGATCCCGCTGACCCGCAACGGCAAGCTGGATCGCGCGGCTCTGCCCACGCCGAACCGCCATCGGCGGTCGGTGCCCGGCCGGGCACCGGCATCCGCCGCCGAACACGTGGTGGCGCGAGTGATCGCCGAGGTGCTCGGCCACGACGAGGTGGCAGCCGACGACGACTTCTTCGCACTCGGCGGCACGTCGCTGCAGGCGACCACCGTGACCAGCCGGCTCAACCACCTCCATCGGGGCGAACCGCTGCGCGTCCGAGAGGTCTTCGACCACCCGAGGATCGCCGATCTGGCCGATCGCGTCGACATCGACCCGGAGCGGGCCGAGGTCGATGTGACCCCGGCAGCCCCCGCGGGACCGCCGGCCGAGCGGCCGTCGACCGTACCCCTGGCACCGGTGCAGCGGCGCCTCTGGTCGATCACACGTGCCACGCCCGACTCGGTGCAGTACACGATCCCGCTGGCCCTGCGGTTGCATGGTGAGCTGTCGGTCGATGCCCTGCGCGGCGCCCTGACCGATGTCGTGTCGCGACACACCGCACTGCGCACGGTGTATCCGATCCGCGACGGTCGGCCTGTCGGCGTGGTGCTCGACGAACCGGCCGACGTCATCGGGGCACTCCGCGTGCACCGACACGCAGATCCGTCCGGGGTGGCCGACGAACTCGCCGCGCGACCGTTCGATCTGACCCTCGACGCACCGTTGCGCGTTGCGGTGGCCGCTGCCGGCACCGGGGAACACGTGCTGGTGCTCGCCGTACACCACATCGCCGCGGACGGGGCGTCGTTGCCGGTACTCGTCGGCGACCTGCTGACCGCTTACCGGGAACGAATCGACGGCCGTACCGATCCGTGGCCCCCCGCCGATGTCGACTTCCGCGACTACGCGCAACGCGTCGGCGACGACCGTCCCGAGGATCAGGTGGCGTACTGGGTGAATCGACTCGCCGGCGCACCGACCGAGACGACCCTGCCCGTCTCCGACGGCGGCACCGACCGGGATCGGCGGATCGAAGGGGATCGCACCGACGACGATTCCGGTGCCGTCACCACCGTTGCCTTCGACGACGATGTGCGTAGCGGGCTGGCCGACTTCGTCCGCGACCACCACACCACCGCATTCTCGGTACTGCACACCGCCCTGACGATCCTGTTGCACCGCATGGGACTCGGCCGGGATCTGGTGATCGGCACGCCGGTTGCCAACCGGTCGCCGCGGTCGGGAACCGATCTCGACTTCTCCCGAGTGGTGGGGATGTTCGTGAACACCCTTGCGCTGCGCACTCAGATCGAACCGAGCGGCAGCGTCGCCGACCTCGTCGCCGCGGTCCGCGACGACGACCTCGCTGCGCTCGACAACCGCGACGTGCCCTTCGACGACGTGGTCAGCGAAGTCAACCCACCTCGCGAGGCCGGACGGCATCCGTTGTTCCAGATCGCGTTGTCGGTGCACGACTTCGCCGACGGCATCGATGGCACCTCGCTGTCGGTCGACACCGGTCTCGACGTCGACGTGTCCGAGGTGGACACGGGCACAGCGAAGTTCGATCTGCAGTTCACCGTCACCGGGATGAGCCCGGACGCCGACAACGCAGCCCTCGAGGTGTCCTATGCGGCGGCACGCTATCGCCGCGACGAGGTAGAGATGCTCGTCATGCGCCTCATGCGGGTGCTGCGGGCGATGCTGTGCGACCCGCAGCGCCTCGTCGGCGACATCCGGGTCACCGATCCACTCGAGGTCGCGCGGCTGTCGCCGATGACCGGTCCGACGCCCGCGGCACCGGCCACCTTCGACGCCCTGCTCGACGAGGCGGTGCGGCGCAACCCGGACGGTTGCGCAGCGATCACCGAGGACGCATCGATCACCTACGCCGAACTCGACGCGCGCGCCAACCGACTCGCCCGCGTCCTGCTCGGCCGCGGGATCGGCGCTGATCCCGAGTCCGTGGACCTCGCGGCGGCCGAACCTGTGGTGGCCATGGCCGTACCCCGGTCCATCGATGCGCTGGTCGCGATCTGGGCGATCGTCCGGTCCGGCGCCGCCTACGTGCCGATCGACCCGACGTATCCGGCAGATCGGATCGCGCACATGCTCGCCGACAGCGGCGCCCGCCTGGTGGTGACCACCGAGCAGGCACGTTCGTCGGTTCCCACCGATGCCGGCACACCGGTCGTCGTACTCGACGATCCCGCTGTTCGAACCCGCATCGGTCATTCGTCGCCCGCGCCGCTCGGCCCCGGCGAACGGATCGCACCGATCCGCACCGATCAATTGGCGTACATGATCTACACCTCCGGGTCGACCGGCAGGCCCAAGGGCGTGCTGGTACCACACTCGGGGCTGCGGGCGGTGCGCGACGAGCTGCGCGACCGGATGGCACCCAACATGTCCTCACGGGTCCTGCATTTCGCTTCCCCCAGCTTCGACGCGTCGGTGCTGGAGTTCTTGATGGCTGCGGCCGGGGCGTCGGCGCTGGTCATCGCGCCGACTGATGTCTACGGCGGTAAACCGTTGTCGGACTTCATCGACCGCCACGGGGTCACCCACGCGTTCATCACGCCGGCCGCAGTGGCCACCATGGATCCCCATGCGGTGCCCACCCTGGCGTCGCTGGCCATCGGCGGCGAGGCCTTCGGTGCCGAACTGGTCCGCCGTTGGGCTCCGGGCCGCACCGTCATCAACGTCTACGGACCCACTGAGACCACCGTGATCACCACCGGCAGTGACGAACTCGACGCCGACACCGAGCTCACCATCGGCACCCCGAACAACGGGGTGGGTGCACTGGTGCTCGACGAACGACTGCACCCGGTGCCGCCGGGGGTGACCGGAGAGTTGTATCTCGTCGGCGGCCAGGTCACCCGCGGCTATCACGGGCGACCGCAACTGACGTCCACGAAATTCGTTCCCGCGCCGATGGTCGCCGGCCCGAGTCACGCCGGCAACCGGATGTATCGCACCGGTGACCTGGCGTGCTGGACCGCGGACAACCGGCTGCGTTACGTCGGCCGCGACGATGATCAGGTGCAGATCCGGGGCTTCCGTGTGGAACTCGGCGAGATCGACGACGCGTTGGCCGCCGCGCCGACGGTCGACTTCGCCGCGACCATCATCGACGGGGCCGATCACGAGGGCAGCGGTCCGCCGATGATCCGCAGCTACGTGACCGCCGCCGACGGACAGACGCCGGATGTCGACGAGCTACGCCGTCAGGTTGCGACGGTCCTGCCCCGGCACATGGTCCCGTCATCGATCACCGTCCTCGAGGCGATCCCGCTCACGCCGGTCGGCAAACTCGATCGCCGGGCACTGCCGCAACCGGAGATCGTGTCCCGGTCGCGGGCACCGCGGCCGGGCACCGAGGCGACCGTGGCTGCCGTGTTCGCCGAGGTGCTCGAGATCGACGACGACGCGGTCGGTGCCGAGGAAGGGTTCTTCGACCTCGGGGGCAACTCGCTGATGGCCACCACGGTCACCACCCGACTCAGCGAGCGCTTCGGCCGCGACGTCAACGCCGGAATCCTCTTCGGCGCACCCACTCCCGCCGAGCTCGCGGCGGTGATCGACGATGCCGACAACTCCACCGGAATGGTGGATCCGTTCGCGACCCTGCTGCCGCTACGACGGCCGGCTGCCGGCGGGGATGCACACACCGGTGACGACAGTCCGCTGTTCGTGGTGCATCCGGCGATCGGCCTGTCGTGGAGTTTCACATCACTGCTGCCGCACATCGACCGCGGGCGCGCCGTCTACGGACTGCAGAACCCGATGCTGTCCGGCGGTCGGGCACCCGAGTCGATCACCGAGCTGGCCGCTCACTACGTGCAACTGATCCGTTCGGTTGCACCACAGGGGCCGTACCGGCTGCTCGGCTGGTCGCTGGGCGGGCTCATCGCCCAGGAGATGGCGGTGCAACTGTCCGAGTCGGGCGACGTCGTCGACGAGCTGACATTGCTGGATTCCTTTGTCGTGGCCGATCGTCCGGGATTCGACCGGACCCCGTCGGTCGCTGAGCTGATGGCCGAATTCGGTCTGGACATCGACACCGACGACGGGCAAGAGCCGAGTATCGCCCACGCGTGGGAGTCGGTGCGCAACGCGGGTGGGCCTCTCTCGGGTCTCAGTGAGCACGAGTTCGCAGCGGTTCACCGCACGTTCCTGGCCGCGACCCCGCTGGCCGCCGACTGGCGACCGCGGACCTACGCCGGGGATGCGAGATTCGTCACCGCCACCGCCGACCCGCCACCCGGCGGCCCGGCCGTCGACGACTGGGCGGGGCGGATCACCGGAACCGTGCGCGAGTTCGTCGTCGACTGCAGTCACGCGCGCATGTTGTTGCCGGCGAACGTCACCGCGTACGCGGCAGCCGTGGACGGGTCCGTCACATCGGACCGATCCGCGGACCCCGGTCGTCCGAACGACCAGTGACATCCATCAGCGAGGAGGACCGATGACCAATCCGTTCGACAACACCGAAGGCGTGTTCCTGGTACTCGTCAACGCCGAGAACCAGCATTCGTTGTGGCCCGAGTTCGCCGCCGTCCCCGATGGCTGGACCACGGTATACGGCCCGGCCGGCCACGACGACTGTCTTGCCTACGTCGAGGAGAACTGGCGGGACATGCGACCCGCCAGCCTGATCGAAGCGATGGAACGAAGGGAGCAGGCACATGGGACGACACGCGATGCCTGAGCGGGGCACCGACGTCGCACTCCGCCTCGACGGGGTCACCAAAACGTTCCGCTCCGGGATCTTCGGTCGGGGACCGCGAGTGGAGGCGCTACGCGGCATCGACCTCGAGGTGTCGTCGGGCACCGTGCATGCGCTACTCGGCCCCAACGGCGCCGGAAAGACCACCACGGTGCGCGCGGTCGCCACGCTGATGCGGCCCGATGCCGGGTCGGTCGTCGTCGACGGTGTGGATGCACTCGCAGAACCGGACACCGTGCGCGAGATGATCGGCGTGTCCGGCCAATACGCGGCCGTCGACGGCAACCTGACGGGGTTCGAGAATCTGCGGATGGTCGCCCAGCTCTACGGGCATCGACGGAGCGTGGCGTCGCAGCGGGCGCGGGCGATGATCGCCGATCTGCGCCTCGAGGATGCAGCCGACCGACCGATGCGCACCTACTCGGGCGGTATGCGGCGACGGCTCGACCTGGCGGGTGCCCTCATCAACGAACCATCCCTGGTCATCCTCGACGAACCCACCACGGGCCTCGACCCTCGCGGACGCCGCCAGATGTGGGATGTCATCACCGAGCAGGTCGCGGCCGGTACCACCGTGCTGTTGACCACCCAGTATCTGGAGGAGGCCGACGCACTCGCGGATGAGATCACGGTGATCGACCAGGGCGCGATTCGCGCCCAGGGCACCGCTGCCGAGTTGAAAGCCACGACCGCCCAATCGATTCTGACTGTCGAACTCCGCGGACGCCACGACGAGGCTCGAGTGCGCACCGCGCTGACCGAGGTCGGACTGAGCGCCCCGCATCACGTCGACGCCCAGACCTGGACCGTCGCGGTCGCCGACGGCACCCGCAGCGCGGTGGCCGCCGTCCGGGTATGCGATGCACTCGGCATCGACGTGCTCGACGCAACGGTGAGCACCCCGACTCTCGATGACGTGTTCCTCGACCTCACCGGCCGCGGAGATACCGACGGCAGCGATCCTCACGGCGACCGCGATCCGGGCGGCGGCGCGTCGTTCGAGCACGCCGCCGAAGCCGTCACCCAACGATTGGAGCGTGTCTGATGTTCGCCGACACCGCAGTGATCATCGAACGAAACCTGTTGACGGTCCGCCGCATCCCCACTCTGCTGATCAGCGCGACAATTCAGCCGTTGATGTTCGTCTTCCTGTTCGCGTATGTGTTCGGCGCGACGTTCGGCGGGGGCTCCTATCGGGAGTTCCTGATGGCGGGGATCTTCACCCAGACGGTGGTGTTCAATGCCGCGATCACCACCGTCGGGCTCGCCAACGACATGTCCGACGGCATCATCGACCGACTCCGCTCGCTGCCGATGTCACGTCTGGGGGTGATCGCCGGTCGGGTGAGCTCGGACATGCTGCTCGGCATCCTGGGGCTCGCGGTGATGGTGGCCTGCGGGCTCGCCATCGGCTGGCGGGTGCGTGGTAGCGCCGCCGACGCCGCGATCGCCTTCGGCATCATCGTGTTGTTCGCGCTGGCAATGGCGTGGATCGGTGCCGTCACCGGACTGGCCGCACCCAATGTCGAAGTGGCGCAGAGCATCGGCTTCTTATGGATGTTTCCGGTCACCTTCCTCTCGAGCGCGTTCATCTCCGCGCAGAGCCTGCCTGGCTTCCTGCGTCCCATCGCCGAGTGGAATCCGGTGACCGCCGTTGCCACGGCATGCCGGCAGAAGTTCGGCAATGCCTCGCCGCCGGACTTCCCCGCCCCTACCGGTTGGGTCGCCGAGCACGCCGTCGGCTATTCGATCGGCACCAGCGTGGCGATCCTCGCCATCTGTGTTCCGTTGTCGCTCATCTTGTATCGGCGTTCGACGCGCTGACGGTTGAAGTGGTCTCGATACGTCACTCACTCCGTTCGCGACTACTCGACCAGCGATGGAATCGCCCAGCTGTCATTTGCCACCGTGAAGGGACCACCCTGGGCTGATTGTTTGCCATGGGGATGGGACCACCTGGATTGCCAGTTATGGGACCACCGGCGCGTC